>JBFIJP010000374.1:0-4079 GCA_041600695.1 Thermoplasmatota archaeon
CGCCTATGACGTCATGTGCTCGAAGCACGTTCGGGCCGATTACAACGTTGCATGGCCCGGCGCCGAGATCGCCGTCATGGGCCCCGAAGGCGCCGTGAACATCATCTTCCGCAACGAACTCAAGGGCCTGGAGGGGGACGCACTGGCCGCCAAGCGAACCGAACTCGTCGACGACTACCGTGCTAAATTCGCCAGCCCCTACGTGGCCGCCCGCAAGGGCTACGTCGACGACGTCATCGAGCCGCAGGAGACGCGGCCGGCGCTCATCCGGGCCCTAGAGACGCTGGTCAACAAGCGCGTCACCAAGCCGCAGAGGAAGCACGGGAATATTCCGCTGTAGTGCATGGGCAAAACCCATGGGGCCAGTTTCGGTTGGGGCGCTTCAGATGAGGCTTCGGGCGGGACGCTTCCGATCCAGAAATGTGTAGCCGCGTAAACCCGGCCCCCTGTCGTGCTTCCGCCTTGGTTGGCAAACTTTAGGGCTCTAGATGTGTTCGTTGCTCCCATGACGGCCTGGCCCGACCTTGCTATAGGCCTCGCGCTGGGCGTCGCGGGATCAGCCGTTTGGCAAGCCATCCAAAACAGGCATCGCGCCGTCGCAGGTTATCGCCGGCACAAAGCCAAGCGCCGCAATGAAAACGCCATCTTCGGGCTAACCCTTCGTTTTGCATGCCCCGACGACTGGGATGCGTTCAAGCGGAAAAGCAATGATGCGTTTCGCAACTTGTACGGCGCCGAGAGGTCAGAGCGGCATGTTGACGTGATATCTAGCGACCACACGACGCATGCGTTCAAGGCAGGGGCATGGCAGTTTGCATGGAAGATCCTGCCTGATGGTTCCCTCATGTTCTCCGTCCCAGATCAGCCGTCGGGCGTCAATTCGGTCACTTCTGAATTGCGCCGTTTCCTTGGCATCTTGGGGGAGCTTAGCAAGAATCCGCATGCGCTGGGGGAGTTTCATCACGGGAAATTGCGCCTAGACTTGCCGTACGCTCGGTTTCGGGTACACGTCCCCGGGCCTCGGGGATTTAAGATCACGGATTACAGCATTCATTTGGCTCAGTCCTCGCCTGATTGTCGCGTAGAGTTGAGCTTTGATGGCAAGATGAACCTTACTTCGAGCAACCAGGAGGGCCTGATTAGTTTGCTGGAAAAAGCAATCTAATCTGGTCCAAGGATGGTGTACAGGCGATCGAACAGCGAAACTAAATCGTCGTCCTGCGCTTCCCCGTAGATTGTAATGCGTCCCTTTGAATTGACGTTAGCCACGGTGCCGTCCACGAAGGTGGCTTTTAAGCTAGTTATCCGTTCGGCGTGCATTTCTCGATGGACCTCGTGTCCAAAATAGGCCATGCTAGAAATGTTGCCCGTTCCGGCAGCCCACGCGTTGAAGACATCTGTCTTCTGGGCATCATTATCGATTCGCGCCAAGTCAAACTGCACGGGGTGCCCATCAACCAAGCCGTCTTCCTTGAGGGCTGCGAATATGCTAGTCGCGAACCTATTCGTCGAGAAAATGAAGAGAGTCCTGGACGCGATGCGTAGACGCATCGGGGCTCGGATAACCGGACTGTATGCAACGCCCGTAACGATTTCCGCATCTTCGGGCGATTCTGCCTCGCGGTACACTCGCACCTGCACTGGCTCGCGAATTGGCCTTCGAGTATGTTCAACTACATGTCTTCTTTCTCCGGACGATGTTGGTTCACGGAGAGCACGGTTGCCATATCGAATCCTGCTCACGAGGTCGGTTCGTTCACCAAAACGAAAGTCTGTCTCCGGGATGGCATGATCATCTACGTGGAAAGCCGCAATGGCTGCGGTGCGGCGGCCTTGGTCCGGCGGCAACGAGTGCGATGGCCGCGCGTCGGGAATGCCGAGCAAAGGCGCGAGCGAGCCTTGATAAGACCTAGCCATCGTTTTCGCCCGCCCCCAAATGCCGGTCTGAGCGAGTATCGCGACCCCCGAAGAACGGGCCTTGCTGCACCATGGTTGTCGGATTGGATTGGCTAGGGTCGGCTTAACCCCATTGGTTCTATAGCTTGCTTCAGAACCCCGTCTTTGGTCGGGCGTTGTCCATCACTGGTTCTCCGGGAAACGTGTGTGTTGACGAACTTTTTCCCTGCGCGACTTGAATCGGAGCCGGCCTGGGTTCGATGGAAGGCAGGCGGTGCCCCAGATTAGCGAGCCTTGGCTCCCTCCGCGGCCCGGCCACACCGGTTGCTCCCCCGGCAGCCGGTTATGCAAGCCCGGTCTGAGGCGGCCGTGCAGAACCGTAGCCCCGCGGGCCCATGGGCCGTCTTCGCGCTAGCAATCGTTCTCAGCGGTTGCTTTTCTTCGGACGGCGCCGAACCGCTGCCGTCGGCGCCGTTGCCGCTGACCGAGTTCGGCTTCAGGGCTGACGGCGCCGTCGTCAGGAACGAGTCCGTGATCGTGTGGGACGGCACGGTCGGCCCCAACCTGGGCGGGGCAGCGCCGACGGGGGCCACCGCGGTGCTGGAGGTCCCTCCGGGGCCGGCGCTGATCGTGACCACGACGCTCACGTGGGCCGACCCGCAGCAGGACCTGGACCTGGTCGTGCGCGGTCCCGACGGCTTGCCCCTCTGCGAATCGGCGGGCGGTTCTGCTGGTCCTGCTGGCGTCGGCGCTGCTGGGGAGCCGGTCGAGTCCTGCCGGGCCGGGGCTCGCGGGGACAGGGGAGCCGAGTCGTGGCAGGTGGAGGTGGTTTCGTTCGATGCGCGGGGCGTGGAGGTTCCCTTCCGCGTCGAGCTGCGCGTTCACGCGCCAGCGATCCCGGCCGTGGATGCCGCCGTCCAGGCACGCTTTGGCGCTCCGATCCTGGTGGGCACCGGCGCCGACGCCGAGACGTCGCTGACCATCGCCCCGGACGGGACGATGCTGGCCTGCACCCACGGCGCCTTTCGGGTGCCGTCGCCGCTGTGGGCGAGTGAGGACGCCGGCACGACGTGGGAGCCCATCACGGTCGGGACCAACCCCGTGCCCAGCGGCGACTGCGACGTGGCCATCGCCGAAGACGGCGTCTGGTACGTCGTCTACAACACCATCGCGTCAGCGACCATCGCCAGCTCTGCGGACCGGGGTCAAACCTGGCAGGTGCAACCCGTTGCCGCCTACCCGTTCACCGGCGCCGTTGATCGGCCCTGGATCTTGGCTGATGGCAACGACATCACGATGACCTATGCCAATGCGGCGGCCACGGCGCCGGCGGTCCACTACTTCACTCGCTCGACGGATCGAGGACTGACGTGGCCGGTCCACACGGTCACCGGCCACGCCGAGGGGCCTGGCAAGGTGCAGAAGGTGCCAGGCCACTTCATCAGTTCGAACGATGGGCAGGAAATCATTGAGCCCGTTATGAGCTACGCCAGCGCCTTGGGCGTCCAGCTGGCCGGCGCATCGCTGGTACTGCACCGATCCCAGGACGCCGGCCTGACCTGGAGTCCCCTGCACGTCGCGGGCCCCTTCGAGGCGCCGTTGATGTTCCCAGGCGTCGCTCGCACAGCAGATGGAACCCTGTACGCCAGCTACGCACGGGGCACGCTGGAGAACGCCACCGTTGAGGTGGTCTGGTCGCTGGACGACGGAGCCACTTGGTCCGAGCCCGTGGAAGTGGCCCGGAACGTTGCCAGCCGGGCCGTGGTGGCGCCCTTCATGGATGCTCGCCCCGGCGGCGGCGTGACGCTGGCGTGGCTACAGGCCGACGGCGCGCCGGACAGCATGCCAGGAACCCGGCTCTGGGTGGCTCGCGTTGACGCCCACGCCGCCGAGCCCCTCGTGTTCTCGGGCGGCATCACCGAGCCCTACGGCGACTTCTTCGTGTACGAATACATCATGGTGCGCCACGACGCGCACGGCCGGGCCCATGTTCTGTACGTCGAGAGGGGCGAGGAGTGCGGCGGTGGGCCGGGTGCCACGAGGCAACATCAGTGCCTGTGGCTGGTGAGCGAGGAGCCGTAGCCGCGGCCGTGGCGCCTTGCGCCTGAACGCTCTCAGCGGCCCCGCCGCCGCGCCGCCATCAGCAGGGCACCCGCCAGCAAGGCTGCCGGAACGCCCGGCGC
>JBFIJP010000375.1:0-4072 GCA_041600695.1 Thermoplasmatota archaeon
ACCGTGACGTGCAGGACGCCGCAATCGCCGGGACGCAGGTCCGCAACGCGAAGATCGCGCGCCTCGATGCCCCCCGCGCGGGCATTGGCCAGACGGGCGGCCACCTCCGGCTCAAGCAGGCCATCCATGTCCACGCCTGGGCCAGGCACTCCCAGGGCATCAAGCTTGGCGCCCGGCGTAACGTTTTGAGCCGGCGATGCAATTGCGTCCTGCCCGCCACCGCGGGAGGTCCACGATGACTCCTGAAACACAGACCGGCTACGCCCGCCGCAAGATTCCGGTCGTGGCCGATGAGCACGCTCGCCCCAAGCGCCGCGAGGGAGGCTTCATCGGCCGCCGCGAGACCTGCCGTCTATGGGAAGACGCCAGACCCGAAACGAGAACCGGCGACGATCTGGATACCGACCATTGGGTGCCTGGAGTGGGGGCCTACGTGATCTGGGCCGGCGTTGCAGCCGTCTTCTTTGCCTGCTACGCCACGCAGCCATGGAGCATTCCAGCGACGCAGTGGAATTTCGCCGTGGAACCCATTGCGCTATGGGCCGGCAGCGTCGCACTCATCCTGGCCCTCTTCATGCTGCTCGGCTGGACCTACAACCGCACCTGGAAGGGCATCATCGTCAACGACCGCAACATGCTGAGTGCCAGCCGGCTGCAGGCGGTCATCTGGAGCGCCGTGCTGCTGGGTACGGCCCTTGCGTTGTTCCTCATGCGCCTGCGAGCTGGCGACGCGGCGCCCCTGGGCTTCGACCTGCCCAACGAAGTCGTTGGCCTGGCGGGCGTCAGCGTCGGGTCGCTGGCGGCTGCGGCGGGGGTCCAGCAGGTCCGCAAGGGCCGCCAGCCCACCGGGCACGAAGTGCTGCGCCGGGGCGAACAGGCCATCAGCCGCTTCGAGACGGGCTACACGGCCGATGTCCGGCACCGAGCCCGCGTGATGCGCGACCAGCCCCGCGTCGCCGCCCAGACAACCGGGCCGGGCGCCAGCCTTGCGCCAACGGGCCGCGTGGCCAAGCAACTGCTGGCACCGCTGGACGGTTTGGCGCCGGACCTCCAGAACAAGGCCATTGCACCGGAGGTGCGCAAGGTCCTGGAAGAACTGGACGACGACAAGGTCGTGGACTTGCTGGACGGCGTGGTGGATCCGGCCCGGCAAATCGCTGGCATCGCCGGTGGCGAACTTCAGGGCGCCCTGGTGCGGGCCGCATCGCTGGCCACCTTCAAGCACGACGCACAGGGAACCCTGTATGCCAACAAGGCCCCCTGCGAGGCCCGCTTCAGTGACATGCTGGAGGGAGATGAACTCGCCAACGCCGCGTCGCTGGACTTCGGCAAGGTCCAGATGCTTGGTTTCACGCTGCTCACGCTGGGTGCCTACATCGCCGTCTTGTGGCAGGCCTTCTCGGGGGACCCCTGTGCTGCGGGCTGCCCCGCCGAGTTCCCGGCCCTTTCGCGGGGACTCGTCGAAGTCCTGGGAGTGAGCCAGTTGGGGTATCTGGGGTACAAGGTCGCCGGGCCCACCCAGACCGGCTAGAGAGCACTTCAAGAACCAGCGCGCCCAGAAAGGAGAGCATGCAGGACACCCAGATTCTCCCCGAGGACTCCCAAACCGAGGCCCTCGCCCACTACGAGTCCAAGGGCTTTACAGGCCAGTTCGGCACCTTGGCCGGCGGCCGCATCGTCTGCCATGCTTGTCAGGGCACGAGCCCCGCGGGCAAAGTCCCGTTGCAGGGACTGCACCGCCTCGAGGGCGCGTCCGACCCCGACGAGGAGGCGGTCGTCGCGGCCCTCAAGTGCCCCCGCTGCCAGGTCAAGGGAACGCTGCTGCTGCCGTACGGCCCCGGCGCGCCGGCAGAAGATGCGGTGGTGCTTGCGAGCTTCATGGACGCCCGGGGTGGCCAGATTCGGCAGGGATTGTGACGCCAACATGAAGAGGTCGGCATCCATCGCCACTCCCGTGGCCAGCCCGCCGCGAGACTGGTTCGCCCGCGACGCCGAGACGGTCGCCCGCGACCTGCTGGGCTGCACCCTCACCGCCGGCCCCAGCCGCGTGCGTATCGTGGAGACCGAGGCGTACATGGGTGAACACGATCTGGCCTGCCATGCCCGCGCCGGGCGCACGCCGCGAACCAGCATCATGTTCGGCCCAGCCGGCCGCGCCTACGTCTACTTCGTCTACGGCATGCACCATATGCTCAACATCGTCACGGGGCCCGAAGGCAGCGGCGAGGCGGTGCTGATCCGGGCGGCCGAGCCCGGCCCCGGCGTGGCAGGACGAACCGATGGGCCAGCTCGCCTGACGAAGGCGCTGGGCATCACGGTCGGCACCCACAACGGGCTGGACCTGCTCAAGGCCACGGGACTGGGCGTCGAGCCGGGGCCCCCGCCGCCGAAGATCGAGGCATCGCCGCGCATCGGCGTCGACTACGCCGGCGAGTGGGCTAAGGCACCCCTGCGGTTCTACGATCCGGCGAGTCGGTGGGTTACGGGGCGGGGTGGTCGCCCCCGATGAAGCCCTCACACGCCGCGTTGGCCGCCGCCAGCCATTCCAGCAATTGCTCCCGGGTGCCGTCGTGTTCGGACGCTGTCAGCACCGCCCCGGTCCAGCCTTCCGTATTCCAGCTTCCCACGGGCAGGGACGGCAGATCGGGGTTCTCCGGGTAGGGCCACAGGGTGACGTAGCCGTAAGGCTCCCGGCGAGGATGGTATCCGGGCGTCATGCCAAAACCGATCGTGCGGGCATCGTCCCCGCCCGGGTGGCCGTGGATGGTACGCAGGAAGGCCATGTCGAAATGGTGTGGCCAGACCAGAATGGGTCCTGCGTCGTCGAAGCGAGCCGCCCATTCGGTGAACACATCGTGCGCCTCGGCGAACAGGTCGGCCAGCTCGTGGGCCGCCTGCGCGTCGGGGGCAAAGGGCGCACCGTCGGACACGGAATGGGTCGGTCTTTTCTGGCGGGGCCGAAGAGCCAGTGGTTGGCCTAGGGCATGGTTGTCGAGTTCGGCTGTCAACCAAGCCGCCCCGTCCGCCAGGGTGTGTCCTTCCATTTCCAGTTGAGCCACGATGCGCCGCCCCTCGAGGACGAGGAGGGTTGCGTCCGCCACGCGCAGGCCGGCCCGGATGTCGGTGTCGCTCGCAGGCTCCGAGAGGAGTGCTCGGTGGGCGGGGTCCCAGTGCAACGCCGTATGGTGGAACAGGGGATCTGGAGGCGCAAAGGTTGTGCCCACGGCGCCCGCGAGTTGCGCTAGGGCGTGTAGCTGCAAACGAGTGTCCGTGAACGCCTCCAGGTTGACGATCCGCTGCATGGCCGGGTGCCAGATGCATGGCCACGGCCAAGAAGGCAACCGACTCGTGCAGTCTCGATGGGGCCGCCGGTTGCCGCTGCCGGGCGAAGGCCGATGAAGAAAAGTGGGGGGTGGGGGAAAATGGTGAAAACGGGTTGCCAGGACCGGACTAGATCAGGTTCTCGCGAACCGAGGCGCCGGTCTTCTGACCGATGGAAACCTCGACGCCCACAGCGACCGAGGGTCCGCTGACGTCTCCCAGAACCGGGCGGGTGCCGTCGGGTGCACTGACTCCGCGGTAGAACGTCCAGCAGAGGATACGGTCCTGGCCCTGCGAATCGGTCCACTCCTGGCAGCAGCGGGTGTGGATGTACACGCCCGTGTCGGGGTGGAACTTGTCCAGGCAGGTGATGTGGAAGGCGTCCAGATCATAGTCGGCAATGAGCACGAAGGTGCCCCATTCGCGAGCTTCGCCCGAAGGCGCCACAAGCAGACCAAGGGCCAGTGCGGCCACGAGGGCGGCGGTTATGCGACGAGCCTTACCGGGAGCGTTGATTCCCATGACCGCCCCCACTGACAGCTATTCAAAACCTAGTGGCACAGACCGAGGTGCGATTGCACCCCTGCCCGGGCTTGTGCAGCATCCACGCTGCATCTCGGAAATCGCTCGATGCACGCAGGAGGCCGCACCCAACGGCGGGCCGCAACTAGCCTTCGCGGTGCACCGTGGCCGTCACGACAGCGCGGCCCCGGAACACGCCGTCGCCCGTCACCGGGTCGCCGCCCTCGGC
>JBFIJP010000376.1:0-4069 GCA_041600695.1 Thermoplasmatota archaeon
GCCACTGCGCACCGTGAACCCTTTATTGAGGTCGGGTTCGTCCGCGCATCAGTATGGGCGCCATTATCGTCACGGGCATTCCTGGCGTGGGCAAGACCACGGTCATGAATGCAGCCGCGGAGCATGCCAACCGCCGCATCGGCGTGTACGGAACCGTCATGTTCGAGGAGGCTCAGGCCAAGGGCCTGGTTGCCCACCGCGACGAGATGCGCGGCCTTGAGCCGACCGTGCAGAAAGAAATCCAGCGCGCCGCGGCGCAGGCCATGGCCGCCATGGGTGACATCATTGTGGACACCCACTGCTCCATCAAGACTCCCCGCGGCTACCTCCCCGGCCTGCCCGCCTGGGTGCTGGAGGCACTGATGCCGGAGGCCGTTGTACTGGTCGAGGCGGACGCCGCAGAGATCAAGGGACGCCGCGAGGGTGACGAGACCCGCAAGCGCGACGCCGACTCGGTCGAGGCCATCGAGGAGCACCAGGAGATCAACCGGCGCTTCGCCGCGGCGTACGCGACGCTCACGGGTGCGACAGTGCACACCGTGTACAACCACGACGACAAGGTTGACGAGGCCATCCAGCAAATCATGCCCGTGGTGGCCTGATGGCTGAAGCTGGCGGACGCTCCAAGGGCGGCTTCGGCGGCAAGGGCGGCGGCAAGGGCGATCCCCCCAAGCGGGGCAACTTCGGCACCCTGCTGATGGTCTTCCTGGTGCTCATGATCCTGTTCGATCCCAACCTGCGGGCGCTCATGGGCCTGGCCGTTGGAAGCGTCCTGGAGCCCGTCATCGGTTTCAACGGCAACTACCCGGTCCTGACCGTCGTCATCGCCGGCAGCCTCATGGTTGCCCTCACGACCCTGGTGCGTCACTTCACCACCGACTGGCTCAACATGGCTCGCACGCAGGCCTACATGCGGCACTTCCAGAAGGAGTTCAGCACCGCGCGCAAGGAGAACAACACGTTCCGCCTGAAGGCGCTGCAGGACAAGCAGCCGGAAGTCATGGCCAAACAGCAGGAGATGTCGACGAAGCAGCTCAAGACGATGCCGTTGACCATGATCATTGTCATTCCGCTGTTTGCCTGGCTGTACGAGTTCGTCGCGGCCCTGGACTACTGGTTCTACTCGGTGCCGTGGAATCCCACCATCGACATGTTCGGCCGCAACGGCATCATCTTCGGCAGCAGCCTGTTTCCCCACTGGATCCTGCTTTACATGGTGGTCAGCATCCCCTTCGGTGCGCTGCTCCAGAAGGCCATGAAGTTCCTCTCATGGAAGGAACGCTGGCAGGACCGGCACCCCGAGGTTCACGAGGGGTAGTGCAGGTGGAGCCGCGCAGCCTGACCGTCGGCGGTTTGCCCGGCACCGGCACCAGCACCCTCTGCCGCCTGCTGCGCGACCAGCTTGGCTTGCCGTACACGTATGCAGGCCAAATTTTCCGGGACGAGGCCGCGCGACGCGGCCTGAGCCTCGCTCAGTTTGGCAAGCTTTGCCAGCAAGATCCATCTGTCGACCGGGGCCTGGACGCCCGCCAGGTGGACCTGCTCGCCGCCGGGGGCCTCATCCTGGAGGGCCGCCTGTCCGGCTGGTTGGCCCATGAGAACCAGTTGCCTGCCCTCAAGGTGTGGGTCACCTGCGACGACGCCGAGCGAGCACGCCGGGTGGCCGAGCGCGATGGCGGGGATGTTGAGGCGCAGCGGGCCGCCATGCTGGAGCGGGAAGCCAGCGAGGCGGACCGATACCGGCGCTACTACGGCGTCGACCTGACCGATTTGTCAGTGTACGACCTCGTCCTGGACTCCACGAGCACCGCGCCCGACGACTTGGCCCGCCAGGTCCTGGCGGCCTGGGGCGAGCGGTCGCCCGGCCCGCTCCCTTAAGATAGGGGCCCGGCGTGGCCGCGCCCGTGCCCATGCGCTCTGGACTTCTGCCGGCCGAGCGGCCCCGCAAGCGCATCGTCCGCATGGCGAGCGCCACCGACCCGCACCACGGCAAGAAGCCCGGCGAGCGGACCATGGAGGAACTGCTGGCCTGCGGCGTCGTGCCACTGGACAAGCCACCCGGTCCCAGCAGCCATCAGGTGGCGGCCTGGCTGAAGAACGCTCTCGTGGTGGACGCCGTCGGCCACGGCGGCACGCTGGACCCCAAGGTCACCGGCGCGCTGCCCGTCACCGTCGGCACCGCAACCAAGGTGGTCAAGAGCCTGCTGGAGTCAGGCAAGGAGTACATCGCTGTCCTGCGGCTGCATGAGGACCGATCGGAGGCTCAGGTGCGCAAGATCGCCGAGAACTTCGTCGGCAAGATCGAACAGACGCCTCCGGTGCGCTCCGCCGTCCGGCGCCGGGCCCGCATCCGGCGCGTGTACTATCTCGATATCCTGGAGGTATCTGGGCGGGATGTCCTCTTCCGGGTTGGCTGCCAGGCGGGGACTTACATCCGCAACCTGTGCGTGGACATGGCCAAGGCGATGGGTACGCGGGGGCACATGCAGGAACTGCGCCGCAGCCGAACCGGCCTCTTTCGCGAGGAAGAACTGGTCACACTGCACGACGTGCTGGATGCACGCATCCACTGGCAGGAGACCGGCGACGAGGGGCCGCTGCGAAAATGCGTCCTCCCCGTTGAGCGCGTCACGGAGCACCTGGACTCCATCGTGCTGCGTGACTCCGCCGTGGGCGCCGTGTGCCATGGGGCTCCGCTGGGCGTCATGGGCATCGCCTCCATGGACGCCGGAATCGAGGCGGGCCAAATGGTGGCCCTCATGACCCTCAAGGGCGAACTCATCGGGCTGGGCGAGTCAGACATGACCAGCCGCCAAATGTCACAACTGGAGCGCGGCATCGCGGCGCGGGCCACAAGGATTGTCTTGCCCAAGGCCACATATCCTAAAGTGTGGAAGCGGAAGGCCACGGCTTGAGCGCACTCGGGGTCCTGGCGAGCCTGCCCGTGGTCCCCGGCGCCGAATGGCTTGACTTCACCACCCATCGTCTGCTTAGCTGGGGCGGCGCCCTGCTCGTGGTTGCCATCCTGCTAGCCCTGCGGCGACCCTGGTACCAGGCCATCGGCATCGCGCTGATGACCACCCCCATCTGGTTCACCTTCTGGAACATCATCGACTCCCTGGAGGTCTTGCGGGACCCCAACAGCCGGCTGCTACCCCACAGCCGGTACGCCTTGTCGCGCATCTACGCCTACAAGCTCCTGCGAGACATTGGCTATGTGGGCGTCGGATTCCTGCTCTACTTCAGCGGAGGACGCTGGTCCGGCCTGCTGGCAGCCACCCCACGCAACCTCGCGGCTCGCCTGCGCGCCATGGGCTTTCCAACCGGCAGCCGGCCCGAGGCCGCATCGCTGCGCGCCGGCCTGCTGCTGCTCCCCATGTTCCTGCTGATTGCGTGGGCCGTCAACGTCCTCCTGTACAGCAGCGCGGCACTGGCCAACGGTGACGAAGCCTCCGTATGGGACAACATGACTCCGTACGCGGCCATCATGCTCGCCCTGGCCGCCGGCTTCGGAGAGGAACTGGTCTACCGCGGGGTCCTACAGACCGGCCTCGTGCGCATCCTCCCGGCCGGCCGCGCCGGATTGGCCACGGCCATCGTCGCCCAGGCCATTTTCTTCGGCTTCGCCCACGGCGGCTACGGCACCTGGGCCCATGTTCTCGCCCCGGCCATGTTTGGCCTGGTGGCCGGCGTCATGGCGGCTCGCTGGGGCATCTGGTCAGCCATCGCCCTGCACGTTGGCGTCGACATCATCGCCTTCAGCGCCTACGCCCGCTTCGACCAGCCATGGTTCGGCGTGCTGGTGGGCCTCCTGCTTCTTGCCAACTTGGTTTGGAGCCTGGTTTGGGGCGTCCTCTGGGCCGTGGATCGTCTCTGGGGCCGGCGGCCGGCGGCGCCCGCATAAACAAACGATGGCGTCGGGTGAGGCGCAAGTCTCGGGGCGGCCCCGTGGCGGGACCCAACCCCCTGGGGGCTCCGCCCCCGACGGGACTCCCCCGCGGATTGGCCGGCACGCTGCGCGACCGGCCTGGCCAGCCCAAAGGCTAGCGCCGATCAACAAAAAGACCCC
>JBFIJP010000377.1:0-4050 GCA_041600695.1 Thermoplasmatota archaeon
AAGGCCATAGCCGACATCCCACGTCCTGCGGCGGCGTCGTTTGCTTTCATCTTGGTCGATAACGCAGACGACTCCGCCGCTTTTTATTGCAACGATTCCAACCGGCTCGAAGGTCGGATTAGGAGTTTAGCGTCAGAGCCATTCTTACTGGCAGCCCGCCCACGCTGCGGTTGACCCAATGATCCTTGACGAGGCTGAAGTCGAGGCGTTCCGGTCTTCCTTCGAAAAACTGTTCCTCATTGTATCCGGCGATGTCCAAAAAGATGCGCCGCTCCCGGGGGTCGTCGTCCGAGCCTTCGAAGTCCTTCCACGTCCCCTGCCACCCGTCGCGTTGTTTCTTGATTCGTTCGTAGCCGTGGTGGCTCTGAAGCCAGTGCAGCAGTCTGGCCCGCCGCTTCGAGTTGAGAACGAGGTCAATGTCTGTGCTCTTCTCGTAGGGGTTGTATGCATACACTGCCCAGCCACCTACCAGGACGGTCGGGTTGTCCCCGTCATTTCGGTCGGCGAGGTAGGCTAGAATGCGGGCAAGTTCCTCTTCGCTCCGGTCCCTAATGTCCACTGTGGAGTGCCTCCACGAGCTTCAAGGCAGTATCTCTGGCTGCATACCCCATCCCGGCCACGTCCAAGAGGGTCTGCGACAGGCTTACGTACCGTTTGGGCCCTTTGCCTTGCGCCCCATCTTCCATGTTGCGGTCGGGTTCATAGATGATGAATTGAACGCCATGCTCGCCTGGCTGCTCTCCCTCGAAGAAATATCGAAGCGTGGCTGAATCGCGTGCATAGAGTTGAACCGCATCATGTCGAAGGATATGGTCGACGTGGATCATTGCGGCAGTTTGGCCACACCTGTAGAAATCAGGGGGGTTGAGGCGCCCGATGATCTCGGGCCAGTGACGGCGCAGCGCCTCGTCTGCGTCTTCCCAATTGGCCAGGCTAGTGGAAAATGTCACTCGCCGCAGTGAATCCAACGGCCTTTCATTGGCAACCCGATCAAGTAGCAGCAAGATGCCCGTGTCTCGGAGGGAGCCGTCGCCCTCGATGATGCCCCTTGCTTGGAGGCTGCGAACTATTCCAGAAGTCCAGCCGGTGCTGGTTCCGCTGGCCTTAGCCAGTTGGCGAACCCCTGGGTTGAATCCCATTCTGATGATCTCCGTAACGACGTTCCATGCCTTCGGCGTCGTGATTGGCGCGCTTTCAGGGGTGAGGTTGCGCAGCAAGCCCATTGGGGCGGTCACTGTCAAAATGCCGATGCGTTGGGCTAGGGCCTCCACGTTTCGGGCCCAAGATGGCGCGACGACCACCGCGGTGACTTCGCCGGGCGGTCGTTGGGCACCCAGTAGGTCCGGGTACTGTGCCACCAGGTGAATGCGGCCCATCGATTCCACCGTGCCAGTTGCCGCCTTGATCTCGCAGACAAAGGTGCGGTCCCCGTCCCGAACGAGTAAGTCAAGCTGGCCGGCATCGGTTTCGACACCCCTCTGGAATGACGGGCGCTTGAGGCGCAATGCCCGCCCGATGTAGTCTTCCAGTTCGCCCATGTGTTCAGTGATACGACGGGACTAGATAAAGCGTTCAGTGAACACCGTTCACTGGAATTGGGGCTACCTCGGCAGTTCAGTGAACGACCGGCCTGCGCTAATTGGACGGCGAACGGCCTCGAAGTAACCCGCTCGGCGCCGCAGGCGGCGAGTCGGGTTGGGTGAGTGGTTAGGCGGAGCGGTCGACGATTCCGGACAGCGCTGGTGCAGAATACGGGCTATCTTCCGGTTGTCGTAACTCGTTGAAGCGTTCGACTCACCAGTTGGTTCATCTGGGCGGTGCTCAAGCTCTTGCCAGAATCACCGGTTCTCCGCCTCAAACTACCCGTTCTGGTTGCTGACCGGGCGTGGACATCGTAGTTCCCCCGACGAACGCGCGTCACATTGACCTCGAATTGGCCATCCAAGCCTACCGCTGTCCAAGTGGACGTTTGGTCTTCGGCAGACTGGTGCCAATCACAATGAATAGCTACGCTCTCTAGGGCATGCCTCAACTCGGACGCAGATCCAATTCTTGACGTTGGGGTGGGATGGCAGGTTCTTCCAAGGGTACGCCGTATCGCCCTTGGGACGAACGGTTGGTATCTGGATTTTGGCGGAAAACGACCCGCCAGGATGTCTGCCTTCAAATCTTCCGCTGACTTGACGGGTAGCACTGCGTCTCCGTTAATGATTCGATATGCCGTAACGCCCAGTGCATACAGGTCCGTTGCAACGGAAGTTGGCTCGCCCTGCAGGATTTCTGGCGCCCAATGCGCCCAGTATCCGATATCGATGGGCGCGGTTCCGTTCGAATCCATTTGGGCCGCCAAGCCGAAGTCAGACAACTTCGCTCGATCGTTCTCATCGAGCATGATGTTGCCGGGTTTTATGTCGCGATGGAGATAACCCTGATTATGTGCGTGTTGGAGCCTGCGGCAACAGTCAATCAAATACCGAACCGCACGCCTCAGCGGCAGAAAGGAGCCTTGTGCTTGACTCGAAAGGCTTCCTCCAGGTAGGTATTCCATTGCGATGTAGACGATGGTAGGTTGGTGAAGTCCCGCATCCTCTACCTTAACGATATTTGGGTGCTCGAGTGCCTTCAGCGCCTGCGATTCCGTGTACGCCAACTGGGCGGCTCCTGCATCCTGCAAGGGAACGTACTTGACGGCTTGGTGCGAACCGAGCCCCTCGTGATACTCCAAGAATACTTGGCCGAAATGGCCGGCCCCGAGTCTCTTGAGGGGCTTCCGTGCACTCATGGATTCAAGCCCTCGACTGCCACAATGGCAGCCTCCCAATAATTCGTGCCGGCGACTGCCTGCAGGCCATTGGCCCGCAGCCAGGCAGGGCCGGCTTGGTCCAACTGGCGGTCGATTGCCAATTCCGTTTTGATCTGGGATGCAAGTCGAAGTCGCATCTCACACGGGGGATTGGCAGCCAAGCCGCCGGCCAGGACAGCGCCTTCGGGCCTTAGCCGCGCGGCGCGAGCAGGGTATTTTGGATTCGGCGTCGGCCCTTTCAGGGCAGAGTAGCCGGGGCCGTGGGTTTCATGCAACTCTCTAGATTCTTCATGGAACCAGTGCATGGATTCGGCCTCCGACGCCATTGGCGGCGGTTGGGGATTTCCTTTCGCCACGAGTTGGGGCTGCATACGAGTACCATCGACCACGACGAAGAAGAGACGGTCCCGCGTTACTCGGAAGCCGATGGAGGCCATGAGTGCCGTAAAATCCGGACGGGTTTACAGTTATCGAACGCGCCGCCTAACGGCCTCGAAGTAACCCGCTCGGCGCCGAAGGCGGCGAGTCGGGTTGAGTGAGTTGTTAGACTTCCACATTAGTCCCGAAGCCAATCGTATCCGGCCGATCGGTCCATGATTCGAGTAACGCGAATGACATCACCGGTCACGCCGAAGATTACTCGTTGCCGACCAACGCGCAGCCGCCGCAAGCCCTTCGCGTGGTCCCCCTCAAGCTCCTTCACATCCAACGAGTGCTTCCTGCCGGTAGGGTCATCGCGCAACTTCTGTAACGCCGTGCGCAGCGCCTTGCGAGGCCGCGGCGACAAGGCACGGAAAAACGCCGCAGCGTTCTCGTCCTCAAGTACCAGCTTCACAGGTCATCCAGGTTGGTCCAACTGTACTTCTCAGGATGGAGAATCTTGTCGCGCTCGGCCGCCAAGAACGCATCCCGATCCAGGACATCGAGGATTCTGTTGATGATGTCATCATAGGTCATGCCGGCCAACCCATGCGCTCGAATCCGATCCCGCGTCCGGTCGTCCACTTGGATGGTCGTCTTCGTCATCAAGCATTATATGTGGCCATGGCCGGTATAGCGTTTATGGTGGAGACGTGTTCGTCAAACCGAACGGCGAGCAGCCCAAGACCGGCGGCGACTGTGGAAGTCTAACGGCCACGACTTAACCCGCCGCCCGAAGGGCGGTCGGGTTGAAGGAGTTGTTAGATGGCCGGTTCTTCAGCCATGCAGTCCGGGCACCCGAACCCCAAAGGCGCCAAGCGGGCCTC
>JBFIJP010000378.1:0-4046 GCA_041600695.1 Thermoplasmatota archaeon
GCCGACCTAGTCGGCTGGGCCGCCCTTTTTCCTGTTTTGCGTTAAACAACTTTTTTCATGCAATGGCATAGGACGCACTACAATGACTGGCACGGCCCTGTGCGGGGCCCGCGAGGTCCTGGCGACGAGCCACCCGCGGCCTCGATGCCGTTGAATTGGACAAGGGGTGCGGCCATGCTGGCCATGCCACCTGTAGTTGGACCAACACGACCGACGGCTGCGGGCGGCCCCCAAGCGGCTTGAGATGCGACCTCGTGACGTGTTGGGCCCGGGCAACGGCCGTCCGCCAGGCCAACGGGCGCTGCTCGGGCGCGGTTTCCATGAACCACCGGCGGGGAGGCATGATGTGCAACTTCGTTGCACGCATCGAGGGCATCGATCGGATGCGACCTTGCACAGGCATGTGGTCCAGAACTGGTGGATCTCGACATCGCCGCCAAGTCATCAGCACACGGCGGGGGCCCCCGCCGCCTGCCGGCGGCCTTGCCGCGACGCATTGACCCAGAGTCGATGGTAGAGACCCATATCGACGCGACATCGCCACCGGCGTTTCAGGGTTTCAAAAAAATAGGCGATGCGGGGGCAAAGGACGAAATCTCCAAGGCAGGGCCGCCCCCCAAGGGGCTATTCAGCCCAAAAACCATCCTTGGAAGAGGGGGAGGGGGATGAGAATCGTCTGCTTAGCAGGCGCCAGCGATGATGCGACACTCGGAGACCAGCAGGGTGCCAGTGGCACCGCCAATCTGACCGGCGAAGCGGCCGCCTCCGCTGGTGTCGCCGCAAAGCGCGGCCGTCAGCAGGCTTCCGTCATCTCTCGCGTCCAGGAAGCAGTCTTCTTCGTGGTCGTCTGCCATGGCGCCTGGCACTACGAGCATTGCCACAGCCAACAATCCAGCTACGATCAGGGTTTTTTCCATTTTTTATTCACCTCGTTTTCAAAGGGTGTGGTGGGAGAGGGTTTGTCTGGGATCAGGTCTAGGGGATCATCGCGCACACGCCGCCTGCTCCACCGATAGCGGCGAAGCAAGCCGTCTGGATGAAGTCCAGGACGGGGCCGATCAATTCCAGCGCGTCATCCACAAGCCCGTCCACGATCCCTGCGATCGCGATGGCGGCAGCAAGGACTGCGAAAGCCACGCCGAGTGCGGCGTCTTCCACCGCACCAACGGTATCAAAGACGACACCGATGGTGGTAAAGGCAGCGGCGAGGGCTGCGGCCGCGACGGCGAACGCGGCCGCGACAGCCGCGGCCGTCAATTGGCCGACCTCGACGTTGAGGTTGGCTTCAAGGGTGCAGCTTACGGCGAGGGCTGCGTCAAGCCCGTCAATGGCTTCGCCGAGGATAGATCCATCGCCGGGGCCAAGGCCGCTTGAGCAGGGGTGGGCTGCCGAAATCTGTGTTGGCAGCAGCGTGGCGGACAAAAGGAGAAGGCTTGCGCTCATCAAAGTTCGGGTATACATGATTACATCACGTTCCATTTCGGTTCGTACCACCCGTCAGGCGCCATCGGCGGCGGCACTTGAGCCTGCTCAAAGTAGCCATATTATACAATCCTGAAGTACATTCCTCAATGGTCCTAAATTATCTAGAGAAAACAAGATGTCCTGTTTCATGGATTTTGCAGTACTCCCCAGGCGCCACCGAAAAATAATAAATCAATAAGTGTCTAAAGAATATTAGTGGCAAATTTGTGCCGAGCCTCCCAGAAAAGACCGTGCAAATTGCGCTGGCAGTGTAAACGAATGGCCACTTCTGTCGCGCTTGCTGGAGTTCGGTAGCAATTCATGCGATCAGACAGGACCGGGCGCCCGCCACATGGGGGGCACGCCCAGACTCTCGACAATTATGAGAAGCGACCCAAGCTCACCTGGCCGCTGCGACGCATCGCTTCCACCTGGGGCAGGATTTCGTTCCAATCCAATTCTTTCCACTCCAGTTGGTGGTCGCCGAGCAGCGATCGGGCCTTCTCCGCCACGCGGGGCGCCACGAGGATGCCTCGCACGCGGTCCGGGGAGGCCGCGCCAGCACGCACGGGCTCAACATACCGCCAGAGTTGCTGGGCCTCCTTGACCCCCGCCGTCGAGCGCTTCACCTCGACAACAACGCGCCGGCCGGCGGCATCATCCCCGTCCAAATCGTAGAATCCCCGTTTGGAGTCCCGCTCCCGGCGACGGGGCACGAACCCTTCCTCGACCAGACTCGGATGCTCGAACAGCAACTGCTGCAAGTCATCCTCGGACCCCACAAGCGCCAAGGCCGCGCCATCGCGCAGGGGAATGGACTGCAACAGGCTGATCTCATGGAAGGTCACGCGGACCAGCTCCTCCGGCTTGCGGCGGTACGCCGTCAACACCAGCAGATCATCCTCAAAAGCCACATGGAAGTCGGCGCCCGGCGGCTGCCAGTTGACCGGCTTCGCCTTCTGGGCCGTATGGACCAGGAACGTGCCGTCGGGCTTGAGCATCAGCAGCCGTTCGCCACGGTGCAGCATCGACCGGGCGCGACCCTGGTACTCGATCTGGCAGTCGGCCACCACCTGCACCAGATGGCCCCGGCGCGCGGCCAGGCCGGCCAACTCTCCAGCCAGGAAATCGTGGGCGACCTCGGGATCGGGGTCCCTCACCACCTGCACGGTCGCCTCAGGCCAACGCGTCCTTGATTTCGCGGCGCATGTCTACGTCGTTGATGCCGCCCTCTTCCTCGAACTCCTCTTCGATCTCGGAGAGGAGGTCCGCGAACTGCGCCCGGTACTCGGGGTCGTCGCGCACCTGGTCGGCCAGGTGGTCCGGCAGCAGGTGGCCGAAGATGTCCTTGTACGGAGGCCGAGGGTTCAGCGCATTGAACTGCTTCTGGTGAACCGTGGCCACCACGGCGGCCTCCACGTTCTTGGTGCCAAAGCCAGGCGTTGCAAACGCCCGCACCAAATCGTCCTCATCCACATCCGGGCACTCGGACTTGAGTTGCGCAAACAGGGCACGACTCTGGGCGTCCGTGGCGATGACCTTCCGACCCGCCGCCAACTGCTTTTCAAGGTGCTCCTCGACGGGGATTTCCTTGGCCATGATTGGCGCGACAATCGAGCCGCTGATAAGCCGACCGGCGGCAGCGACCCGCCGGGCCGCGCCAGGCACCAGCCAAGCCGCCGGGCGCCACTGGCACCGGACCCAGTAGCCACGTACCGATGTCAGCCGTGATGTCACCCGTGGCCACCCGCGTGCAAGAGGCACCAGCCGGAAGCATCCCATCCGGGCATCGGGGGAACCGGGAATTGCGACTGCCCCAGGCACCCCGGCACCTCCAGAGTGGGCGCCCCGCCACCGCCCAACGTGACGACAAACCTCTTTTGAAGCCGACCAAGTCCCCGCCTGAGGTTATTCATGCAAAAGGTAGACGTAGCCATCGTCCTCGTGGGCGCGGCCGCCCTCGTGGCGACGCTCCTGGGCGTACTAACATACGATGATGGTCAGCACGACTACGTGTTTACCACGACGACGACTGGACTGGATGGGCAGGGGCCCTCGGCACTGCCCGTCAACGGCGTTCCCGCCCTTTTCGAGTGGACGGGCCTGCCCACCAACGCTACCGAAGCCAACGCGACCGTTGAAATCACGTGGGCCGGCACGGCCCTCACCGGAGGCACCTACCAGGCGGCTGCCACGTTTTACACCCCCGCGGGTGCGCAGGTAGGCTCGCAGCCCACCAGCTTCACGATTCTGCCCGGACCCGCCGAAGGCAGCGTGTCGATTGACATCGCCGCCATGTGGGGCCAGGTTCCGGCCCCCTTCCGGGGATCATCGGAGGATCTGGCCGAATTCGCGCTCAACTGGACCCTGCCCCTGAAGCTGGACGTGGCCCTTGAGGGCCCAGGCAGCCCGCTGGCCGGGCAAATCACGTTTGAAGTCACGGCCGTCGGTGCCGTCTCGCACTACGAAGCCATCCTGGATGTCAAAGACACCGGGTCGGCTCGGTGAGGTGCCAAAATGGCTGGTGCACGCGGGCAATGGAATTCCCGCTTCGGATTCATCATGGCGGCCGTCGGATCGGC
>JBFIJP010000379.1:0-4041 GCA_041600695.1 Thermoplasmatota archaeon
CCCATGTGCACCCGCTGGCGAAGTCGCTTGATGGAACGCAATTTCATGTGTTGCCTCGTCTGGTGCTTTGGAGACATTGCGACGACGGGCTGACGGACACGGGCGCTATGGTCGGTCATGCCCGATCCCTCCGTGGGGGCGTCCTGGCGCCCGCGGCCTGCCGGCTGCTGGCCGCCTGGCCGACGCTGTGCGCCACCTGCTCGGCGGTCCGGTCAATGGCGGCGGGCCCGAGGCCGTGAGAATCCGCCCGGCGGGCCATTTCGGTGCGCACAGCGTGCCGCACGGCGTCCCGCACGGCTTCGGCCCGCGTGGAACCCGGCGCTATCACGATGCGGTCGATGTTGATGCGCATCAGCCCCACCCCCGTGTCTCGCCCGAACCGAGGCCTCGCTCCGACTTGCTGGCCTCCCGCCGGGCGGCGCGCAGCAGGTGCTCCATCGTGACCGGTTGGTCTTCGCTGGCGGCCAGGAAGGCTGCTTGCAGCGCGACGTTTCGGATGGTTCCCCCGGCCACGTTCAACTGGGCCAGTCGCGCCCCGTTGAGCCCCGCTGTGGGGGTTTGGGGAGGGAACACGCGTTCCCACATGGCCTCCCGTTGGGCGGGGCTGGGGAAAGGGAATCGGACAATGAATGCCAGGCGTCGCAGGAACGCCTGATCCAGGGCCTCCGGCAGGTTGGTGGTCAGAATCGCCAGGCCGCGGTAGGCCTCCATGCGTTGCAGGAGGTAGCTGACCTCAACGTTGGCGTAACGGTCGTGGGCGTCCTTGACCTCGCTGCGCTTGCCAAAGAGTGCATCCGCTTCATCGAACAGGAGGATCGAACCGCCGTTCTCCGCGGCATCGAACACGCGGCGCAGGTTCTTCTCGGTCTCGCCGATGTACTTGCTGACCACCTGTGACAGGTCAACGCGGTACAAATCCAGGCGCAATTCTGTGGCGAGCACCTCGGCGGCCAGCGTCTTGCCGGTGCCACTCGGTCCGCTGAACAGAACGCCCAGACCAAGCCCGCGGCCGCTGGCGCCGAAGCCCCAGTCGCGGTGGACACGCAATTGGTGGCGGGCCCGAGCCACGATTTCCCGCAGGACCTGCATCTGGTCGGGGGGCAGAACCAGATCCTTCCACTCCGTCCGGACCTCGATCCGCTGGGCCAGGTCGTCCAGAAGGGGAGATGTCTGGGCGCGGCAGGCGTCCCACAGGTCGTCCGGCTCGGCGGGGCCGTCCAGGTCATCGGCGGCGCGAGCCTGGGATCGGGCGTGGGATCGGGCGCGGGCATCGACGCACGCCGCCCGGATCGATTCCCCATCTAGTCTGAACTGTCCCACCAGCGCGTCAAGGGTGCCGTTGAGCGCCGCGCCGGAAGCTCCTAGCTCACGCAACCAGAGCGCACGTTGTTCATCGGGTCCCGGAACCGGGACGTCTGCTGAGACGGTGGCACCCGCCCAGGCACGGCGGCGGTCGCGGCCCGCAACCAGGACTGGCGTTCCCAGGCCGCTGACAAAGCGACCGACCCGACCGATCTGGCCAGAGTCCGACGCTTCCGTCGCGTCCACCATCACGGCGACGCCGGAGAGCAGGGCCTCCCGCTGGAAGAGCCGGGCGAGCGTCGCCAGATCTCCCGGGTTCTCGGGTAGCATGTCGGCGGCGAGCACCACCAGGGCAAAGCCCGCCCGGGCGCAGACCGCTGCCCCCACAGCTTCCAGGAGGCGGGAGTTGCGGCCCACCAGGTGAAGGACGGGGGGCGCGTCCGCATGCCAGGCGCGGGCCAGCCGCTCGGCGATGGTGTCCAGCGAGGGGGTCAGGATTTCCGTGTGGGGCGATCGGGTGACGGGTGAAATCCGCACATCCAGGTTCTCGATTCCCGCCAGGTGATGCAGGATGCGCTCGTCAATCCGAAGGGGGGCTTCGCTCAAACTCCCAGGCCCCAGTTCGATCAGCCTCCAGCGCCTCAGCGGGCCGCCGGGCGACAAGGCGCTCCAATGGGCTTCGCCCAGGACGCCGAGGGCGAGGGCGAAGGTGGCATGCCGATGGCCCGGATCACCCAGCCGGGCTGCACAAGCGTCTGCCACGGCGGTGTTCATTTCGACGCCGGCGCACAGAAGCAGGAGGTCTTTCTCGAATGCACTGAGCTGGAACGTGTCCGCAATGTTGTCGATGGCCGGCTTGCGGGCGTGGGTCCACGTGTCAGGCGCCGGGAGGTGGGCTTCTGGACCCGGTTCGACGAGACGGTGGACGCGGTTCAGGTGTGCACTCAGGTGGATCTGGTTGGCCTCGACCCAGGTTTCACTCATAGTGTCACCTTCGGGCCGTGGCGGGTGTCTGTGCTGTCCAGCACCAGCGGGCTGTCGGCGCCGTCGACCTGGATGCGCAACAGGTGCGTACCGGGGCGCACGCCGCTGACGGCGAAGGTAACTTGGGACTCGGCGACGGCGCGGTCGGGGGCGTCGAAGATGAGGGACGCGGGATTGTTGCTGACCAATTCGTTGAGCAGCAGGCACACCTCCTGGCCGGGCTGAGCCGGGGGTTCGAGTGACGCCACGATGGTGGCCCGCCGCAGCGTCAAGTCATCGGGGTCGGGCAGGACGCCCACCACCGCGATCTCGTACAGGCCGGTGTTGGTGTCGAAAGGCACCTTGGGCCGCAGCAGGAACGGGACGGTGTTGGAGGTGGCTCCATGGTGCAACGCGGGCGGGTCGCCCAATTCAATTGGGTGGGTGACCCGGATCCCGTGCACGCCGGCCACCAGCAGATCGGCCCCAACGTCAGGGCTCTCCAGGGCAATCTCGATTCGGTCGGCTGCCGCCGAGTCCGGGACCACCTCCACCCCATCCCAGAGCACCACGAATGGATCCGCCAACAGGTCCGTGCCCTCCAGGACCAGCGTGCCGCCTGCAACGATCGGCGCCAGTTGGCCGTCGCCGGATTGGGCGCTGTCGATGCTCGGGGCCCGAAACGGCCGCCCCGTGATGGAACGACTCGTGACAGGCAGCGTCGGCACGGGCCGTTCGTCTCCCTCAAGGATGACGACGCTGGCCTGGTAGGCAATGGACAGGTGGTAGGGGGTCTCCGGGAACATGCCCCACAGTTTCGACAATTCGTCCGTGGTGAGCGTCAGGGGTGTGATCTTGACGGTCTCGACCGCCTCGTCAAGATCCGCCAGCAGGAGGAAGTGGGTCCCGTCGAGGGCGACCTCCGCGATGCGTGCCCGCTCAATGGCGGCGGCGGTCAGGATCGGACGGGCCCTCAATTCACGAGCGACGATGCCGAGAATCTGCTGCGGCTCCTGGGCATCGTCACGGCCGAAGCAGGAAATGATGTAATGGAGATCGAGGGCGACCCGGGGACGTTCCCGCAGGTTGCCGTTGGGGCCCCGGGTCGGCAGGTCCGCGTTGCGCAGAGCCGCACTGGGGGACACTCGGTACAGGAAGAGATTGGCGCCGCGTTCCTGGAGACCCAGGTTGCGCAGCGAGTCGGGGCGACGGGTGTGGACAGTGGCGCCGCTTAGACTGGCATGCTCCCGGATGGCCGCTTCCAAGCGATGGGCCAGTGCCGAGGTGACCGTCGCGATGGCGAAGACGTTGCTCACGGGCCGTTCCTCCTGGCCAGATAGTCGGACAAACCGACAGTGGGCGGGCGGGGTGGAGTCGGCCGCACCGGAGGCGGCTGCTGCCGCCCGGGGGGCGTCTGGACTTCGATGCTGCCAATGTGGACATGAACGTCGCCCTGTCCGGCTGCAGCCGGCGCGGGCTGCCAGGCCGTCGGAGGCCGCGCGGGAGGTGTTGCAAGCCCGGGAACCGATCCTGGTGCCGGGGCCGGAGCCTGGGGCTTGGCCGAGGCGTTCTCCGCCGATGGACCTCGGTCCCTGATGCGACCGTGGGGGCCGGCCGCGTCGGCCGGTTCGGCGGGTGGCAGCGCAGCCAGGGCCGTAGGGCGTGCCATCGGTTGGGCAAGGGCAGGCGCATCCGGTTTTGTCGCCTTGGCACCTGCCGGTGCGCCGGGCGGGGCGTTGCGCTTGGGCGAACGGGGTGAATTCGTGGAAACCTGCG
>JBFIJP010000380.1:0-4019 GCA_041600695.1 Thermoplasmatota archaeon
CAGGCAGAGCGGGGCACCTTCAAGCCGAAGAACATCCACGCCCACGCCAACGGCAATGTGGGCTGGCTTGAGGCCGATGCTGATTTCGATGTCGTCATGGGCGGACAGCCGCTCCACATGGATGCCCGTGCCACAGCGGTCTTCCACCGCGAGAAGGGCAACTGGAGACTGGTGCAGGGCCACGTGTCCCTGCCCGCCGCTGCACAGGCGGAAGGCCAGGCCTTCCCGCAGCAGCCGCAATTGGAAGTGTCCGGGCAGACGCTCGTCCACTAGGTACCCGCGGCCGAACGTGACCTCCGGGCCCGCCTAGTTTAACCCAAATTTGCCTGCTTCGCCGCCGGCTTGGCCGGCTTCGGGTGGGGCAAGTCCCCCCACCCCACCGGCGGCCCCACCGCTTCCATCGCCGCCTCGTCATCGAACTTGGCCTTGCCGACGTCGGCCTTGAGCGGGTAGGCGACGCTCGCCTTATTGGCAGGCGCAGCCAGCCGGTCGCGCCAGTAACCAAGTGGTTTCGTTGACGCCCGCCCGTGTGGGAGATTTTTTCAACCACGATTTCGTGGCGATTCCGTGGTTTTCATGGGATCGAACCGTGCTGGCCTGCCCCGGGCGGATGTGGAGGCGCACCTCGACGGCCGGTTCGGCGAACTGCTCGGACCCACCTATGGACCGCGCGTATCAACCCTGGTGGATCTGATCGGCGAGCGCGGGGTCATCAACCTCGGCAGCGCCCTCGAAACCCTGTTTCCCGGGGTGCCCAAGCAACGCTCCCTGGCGTCCCTTAGGGATCTCCGTCGCGTGGTGAAGGAAGCTGCGGCTCGGGCTGGGGTGGAGTTGACATTCGAGGCCGACTCCAAGACGCGCACCCCCCCGTCCCAGCGGACCTGCTGGTTTGCAGGCGCCAGCCTGTCGGAACGCCGGGCCGAGGAGCGATCCGCCCGGGAGGTCGCCGGCACGTTCCGGCAGCCCCAGCACGCTGCGCGTCGGGTCAAGCGGGTTGATGGCAAGCTTCCGGTGAAGATGTTCGTCAGCTACGCCCACAAGGACAAGCGCTGGGCGAAGGATCTGCTGGAGCGCCTGCAAACCAAGCTGAAGGTTGCCAAGAACTACCAGGTCAAGGCGTGGGGCGACTGGAACATCCTGCCCGGCGAGCGGTGGGCGCAGGAGATCCGAACGGCGGTGGCGGAATGCCACGTCGGTTTGCTCCTGGTGAGCCACGCGTTTCTGGGCAGCCGTTTCATCACGCGCGAGGAGTTGCCCAAGTTCGTCGTCCATCCTGGGGGCGGCCCCCTGCCTGGCCGGCGGGCAGTCCCCGTAGCCCTGGAGGAGATCCGGCTCGACGGCACGGTGGACCTCAAGGGCCTCGAGGACGTCCAAATCTTCCGCGACCGGCGGCGTCGGGGTTTCCGACAGCTGCGCACGGATCAGGACAAGGAAGCCTTCGTCAACGAGCTCTTCCACCAGATCCTCCAGTTGCTTGAGAAGTACTTCCCGGGCGATGCCCCCGACGATCGCCCCGGGCCCAGCGTTGACCTGGACGTCGCTGGCGAGCCAAACGGCTGCTTGCCTCGCGCAGCGTCGCTTTTGAAGAAACGTTTCGAGGGAGCCCACCTGGTCCCCGACCTGCCAGTCAAGCACGAGATGAAGATCCCCGCCCAGCGTGGCCGCATGCCGGGGCGTCAACTGAAGGGGACACCGGGCGCCGCCGCCAAGGAGCAGCGTGAAGCGTTGGACTTCCTGGACGAGTGGCTCGCCCGGGGTCCAGGGGTGCCCTACTGCCTGCTTCTCGGCGAGGTCGGGATGGGCAAGACCACCACGGCCCGCGCCTGGACCCGCATCCTGCTCGACCGACGAGCCACGGACCCCACCGTACCGCTTCCCATCTACCTCGACCTGCGGGACCTTGCCGAGGATGCTCGCAAGGGCGGCGACATGCCTAGCATCCTGGAAGACATCCTCAAGAAGACCTGGAAGGGCCCCACGGAGATGACGGCCGAGGAGCTTATCCGCCTGGTCGCCCAGGGGGCGCTGGTCATCCTGGACGGGCTGGACGAGGTCCTCGTCTACCTGTCCGACACCAAGGCGCTGGACTTCGTTCGCCAGACGCTGCGTCTCGTTCCCCCTCCGCCGCGGGGGGCCAAGCGGGGCGACTCGGCCCCGGCTCCGTCGGCGGGGCGGCTGCTCATGACCTGCCGGGACAACTACTTCCGCACGTTGCAGGAGGCCGGCGACCTGATGCGCGCCGAGGGGCGCGAGGGCCTGGTGGCCGATCACTACGAAGTGCTGGAACTGCTGCCGCTTCGCCCCCAGCAGATCCGCGCCTTCCTGGCCCACTGCCTGGGCGACGCGGAGGTCGAGAAGGCCATGGAGGCCATCACCACCGTCCACAACCTACAGGAGTTGGCGGAGCGACCCTTCACCCTGAACCTGATCACGGATGTGTACGAACAGCTTCGGGCGCGCATCGACGCGGGGGAGCGCATCACGGGGGTCACCCTGTACGGCCTCATGGTGGAGGAGTGGCTCGGGCGCGACAACGCCAAGCACACCCTGACGCGCGACCACAAGCAACTGCTCATGGAGAACTTGGCTGCCCGGCTGTGGCGGGAGGGGCGCCGCTCCTGGAGCGTGCAGGACCTGGAGCAGTGGCTGATCGACTTCTTCGAGGACCGGCCGCGTCTCAAAGCCCACTACACGGACGCCCAGCGGGAGCACTGGAAGGCGGACCTGCGCACGGCCACCTTCGTGGCCCGCACGGGGGAGGACCAGTTCCGCTTCGCCCACAGTTCGCTGCACGAGTACTTCCTCGCGCGGCACCTGCTGCGGTGCCTGCTGGACGGCGACCTCGACGGCTGGGCCATGCAGGTGCCGAGCCCGGAGACGCTGGGCTTCCTGGGGCAGATGATCGAGGCGGACGCCGCTGCCCTGCAAGGGGCAACCCGGGCTTGGAGGGACCTCAAGTCGGCCTACCGGCCCCTGGCCAGCGAGCTTCTCCTGTCCTACGCAATCCTGGCCGCGGGCCGAGGCTTGCCGGTTCCGAACCTGGCCGGTGCCGATCTCCGGGGCGCCCGGTTGCGCCGGGCCGAACTGGTAGTGCCGGCCGGCGTGAGCTTCAGCCTGCGGTTGGCCCGGCTGGACGGGGCGGATCTGCGGGACGCCCGCATCAGGGGCTTGACCCTGGATGAAGCGCATTTCACGAACGGGCAGTTGGATCGGGCCATGGTCGTTCGCGCCTCCGCCCGCGGGGCCAGGTTCGGCGGGGCGAGCCTGGTTGGCACCACGTTCCTCTCGGCCGACCTGCGCCGGGCCGACCTGGAGGGCGCGGCTTGCCATGGCACGCGGCTGCTGCGCTGCCGGGTGGCGAACGCAGGCGGGCTGGAGCCTGACGGCGTCAAGCTCCTGGCCGCGCGCTGCTCCCCGGACCTTCCCAACGCGAAGCTCGACGGCCAGCCCGGCCGCTTCATGCTGGCCACTCACAGGGGCGAACTAAACGGCTGCGCGTGGAGCCCCGACGGCACCCGCCTCGCCACCGCCCGCAGCGATGGTTCGGCGCGGGTGTGGGACGCCCAGAGCGGCGACGAACTCGTGGCCCTGCGCGGCCACACCGGCCCGGTCTGGGGGGTGGCGTGGAGCCCCGACGGCACCCGCGTCGCCACCGCCGGCAGCGACGGTTCGGCGCGGGTGTGGGACGCCCAGAGCGGCGACGAGCTCGTCGCCCTGCGCGGCCACACCGACTGGGTCTCGGGGGTGGCGTGGAGCCCCGACGGCGCCCGCCTCGTGACCGCCGGAGACGACGGTTCGGCGCGGGCGTGGGACGCCGCGACCGGCGACGAACTCGTGGCCCTGCGCGGCCACACCGGCCAGGTCCAGGGGGTGGCGTGGAGCCCCGACGGCACCCGCATCGCCACCGCCAGCCACGACGGCTCGGCGCGGGTGTGGGACGCCCAGAGCGGCGACGAACTCGTCACCCTGCGCGGCCACACCCTATGGGTCCTGGGGGTGGCGTGGAGCCCCGACGGCAC
>JBFIJP010000381.1:0-4011 GCA_041600695.1 Thermoplasmatota archaeon
GCCGCTTGGCTTCACGATCCAGGCAACTGGATCGTCGCACGGTCTGGTGGACGGAAACGACGACTTCGCGGATGCGTTCGAACTGACGCCCGCCACCCTGCCCCACACAGCCAGTGTCGACACGACATCCGCCACCTGGGAAGCCGGCGAACCGACCGAATGTAGCGCCGGCAGCCACTCGATTTGGTACAAGTACACGCCGGCCGATGATATCGGACTGCAAACGATGTTCAACGGCTTCAGCTGGGATATCGTCATTTTCGGCCTCTTTTCTGGTACCGCATTGGACAACCTACAGTTGATCGAATGCGATCGCCGCAGCACCCTCACCTATGCTGAGACGATCCTCCGCGCCGGTACGACGTATTACATTCAATTCGCTGACTACGCCACAGGCTCGGGCGGCGAATTCGACATCGCCTTCGAAGCCGCCGATCTTGAATCGCACGACGACTTCGCCAATGCCAAGCCAGTCACGGGCGACTTCCAGGATGTCGTGGATTCCAGGTTCCTGACCTTCGAGGAAGGAGAACCGACCGACTGTGGCTTTGACCGGCACAGCGTGTGGTACCGCTACGAATCTACCACGACGGGAACGCTCGTTCTGTCAACCGCCGGTACCTTCGTCAGCACCATGCTCGCGGCCTACACTGGCGACGCATTCACGAACCTTGCACAAGTCGCCTGCGACGACCAACCCAGCGGGTCTGGCAGCCCCTACATCGACTTCCACATGGAGGCCGGAACCACCTATTTCCTGAAGGTCGCCACGGGCGGACCCGACCGGAGGTTGCTGACGATTACGGCCGAGGTCGTTCTTCCGGTGGCCAACGACGATTTCGTGAACGCAATCGCCATCACCACTCCGAGCGCTGCTGTTCTGCGCGTGGAAGACGCCACAACGGAGCCCAACGAAACGACCGACTGCATGTGGTACGAGACCGTTTGGTACACGATCACCCCGCCGGCCAGCGGCACGCTCGTGGTGCGCTTCGACGCCTCATCCTATGCGGCGTCCGCCGGCCTCTTCACCGGCAACAGCGTTGACGATCTCAACGAGATTGCCTGCGCTGGCGGCTACAATCATGTCGACATGCGCGCCCACGTGGAAGCCGGCACAACGTACCACATTCAGCTCGGCGGCGGCAGTTCGCGGCTGGCCTTGCTGGATGTGACCTTCGACTGGTACGAAACCCCATCCAACGATGCCTTCGCCGACGCACTGGAATTGGTGGGTAACCCGGTCAGCGCAGATGCCAACACGATCGGCGCCACCCGTGAAGCCGGAGAAGGCTATGCGTGCGGCGATTTGCCTGCCGCCTCGCGCTGGTACTCCTACACCGCTACCTCCGATGACACGCTGCGCATCAGCCTGATGGGATCGCAGACACCGACGGAAGTCTCCGTATACACTGGCACGCAGTTGTCGGATCTGGTGGATGTTGCCGAGTCCTGCTTCGCCGGCGACGGCCACGTACAATTCGCGGCTGTGCCTGGTACGCGGTACTGGATTCAGGTGGACGCCGACAACGGTTTGCGCGGACCGGCCACCCTGTCGGTCTCCCAGCATACCCGGCCAGCCCACGATGAGCAGGCGACTCCCCTTGACATCACCGTTCCCTTTGCCCAGACCGTGGACACTCGCGGAGCCACCACGGATTCCGAGGAGCCGCTGTCCTGCACGCGTGTGCAAAGCACGCTGTGGTACCGGTTCGAGGTCACTCAACGTTCCTGGTTCCTATTTGGCGGCTCGGCAAGTGACTTCCGCCCCATCACGACGCTGTTTTCGGATGAGGCAGACCCGAGCTATCTGGGCTGCTCTGGCCAATGGTACGACGAGGACCTGCATGATTCCGATGCACTCCTGAATCCGGGCTCCTACCTGCTTCGCGTCGGCGAGAACAACGGCCTGTCCGGCGATGCGTATGTCACGATTGACCCTGTGGCCGGGCCTGCCAACGATCACCGCGCCGACGCGACGCTGCTCACGGAAGGCGTCGCCGTCGCGTCCGCCCTGAGCTTTGCCACCTACGAGGATGGCGAGAACCTCGACCCGTGCGACACCGGATCCAACTACCCCCCAACCAACACGGTCTGGCATATGTTCGTGCCATCCCGGGATGCCCTGGTGGAGGTGACCTCCTCCCGGTTCAGCAACCCTGCGTTGTACTACGAGGACGGGGGCGAGCTTGTCGTGCAGGATTGTAGCATCGACCGGTCGCCCGTGCAGGCTGGCCAGACCTACTGGATCCAGACCGCCGCGAACGTGGGAACGCATGCTCGGGATTACAATTTCACGATGCAGTATGATCTCATCGAACCTGGGCCTGGCGACATGTTCGCAGGTGCACTGGACCTGAGCATTCCGGGCAGCCACACGCTAGTAGTGGACTACGAGGCCACCCGCGAGTTGGGCGAGCCCGCCGACTGCACCACGGGTGGCACGCAGTGGTACCGCGTCACCTTGGCCGATCCGGCCTGGGTGCGCTTCGACATGCCCAACACCTTCGGATACAACGTCGGGCTGTACAAGGGGGACACGCTGGATGCCCTTGAGCACCTCCACTGTTTCCCGTCCGCGTCCGCTGGCGCCAGCCTGGAAGACACCCTGGCCGGCGGCAGTACGTACTACCTGCAAGTCCGCAAGTGGGCGAGCACCGTCGACGACCTGGTCCTCAACATGGACATCCTGGCGCGTCCCGCCAACGACCTGATCCGCCACGCCACGCAGTTGGGCGATCTCCCGGCCCTGATCAGCCAAGCCACGACGGGCGCACGCTCCGAAGGCTCGGAGCCCCGGCCGTGCGTGCGAGACGGCACCCGAACGGTGTGGTTCCGTTACGTTGCGCAGGACGCGGGCACCCTAAGCCTTGATACCACCGCGTCGGGCTTCGACACCCAGATGGCCGTCTACGCGGCGGGTGTGGATCAGGGTCCGCTGGTGGCCACAGCCCGCTCCTTCGCCATGCTGGGTTGGAATGACCTGCAAAAGGTCGGATGCGCGGACCTGCCCAATGGGGGCGAGACCCTGGATGTGCCGGTGGTAGCCGGCCGGGCCTACTACGTCCAGGTGGCTGGAAACGGCGCGCGCAGTGGCCAGCTTGAACTGGACGTTTCGTTCCAACCCCTCTAGTCGTTGGGGCGCAGGGGGGCCTCCGCGCGGGGGCCCCCACCCACAACGCCTAAGCGGCGCCATCCTCACCCGCCCTCGTGGCCTGGACCGGTCCCCTGGAGCGCGTGGGCGACGCCGTTTTCGAGATTCCCCAGTCGTACAAGGGGAAGGACGGCAACCTCAACATGAGGGTGCCCGGGCGAATCATCGCCGATGAACATCTGCTGCGTCACATCAAGGACGACTTGGCCCCGGAGCAGGTGGCCAACGTGGCGACGCTGCCCGGAATCGTCGGCCACAGCTTGGCGATGCCGGACATTCACTGGGGGTACGGATTCCCCATCGGCGGCGTGGCGGCGTTCGATCCCGACCTGGGTGGCGTCGTCAGCCCCGGCGGCGTGGGCTTCGACATCAACTGCGGCGTGCGGCTCCTGCGCACCGACCTCAGCGAATCCGATGTGCGGCCGCGCCTGCGGGAGTTGGCTGATGCGCTCTACGACGATGTGCCGTGCGGCATGGGCAGCCGCGGGGGTCTCAGCATCAGCTTCAACGACCTCGATTCCGTCCTCGCCGAGGGCGCCGGCTGGGCCGTCGAGAATGGCTACGCCACGCCCCGGGATGTGGAGGCGATGGAGGAGCGCGGTCGGCTGGAGGGCCTGCCGGAAGAGGTTGGCGAGCGAGCGCGCCTGCGCGGCAAGCGCACCCTGGGCAGCCTCGGCAGCGGCAACCACTTCCTGGAAGTCCAGACCGTGGACAAGACCTGGGACGAGGCGGCGTGCAAGGCGTACGACGTGGAGGTCGGCCAGGTCGTCATCATGCTCCATACCGGCAGCCGCGGCCTCGGCCACCAGGTGTGCACGGATTTCGTGCAGGAACTCCAGGCCGCCAGCGCCCGCTAC
>JBFIJP010000382.1:0-3988 GCA_041600695.1 Thermoplasmatota archaeon
GCAGTCCGAGTTCAGGAGCCGCATCACGGCCGATGGCTCGACTCCGTTTGCCCCCGAGGCGGGCCGTTACCATCTCTACGTGCAATACGCCTGTCCCTGGGCCCACCGCACCCTGCTGGCCAGGAAGCTGTTCGGTCTGGATTCTGCCATCACGTTGGATGTGGTGGACTGGCGCATGCGCGGCGACGGCGCGTGGGTGTTCAATCCCGACGAACCAGGCTGCACCCCGGATACCATCGGTGGCGCTGCGGACCTTCAGGAAGTCTACCGGCGCGCCGACCCGGATTTCCCCGGCATTGGCACCGTCCCGGTGCTGTGGGACAAGCGCGAAGGCACGATCGTCAACAACGAGAGCCGCGAGATCCTGCGCATGTTTGACACCGCCATGTCGCCCGCCGTGGGCAATGGCCGCAGCCTGATTCCGGATGGCCTTGGCGGCGATGTGGACGCCATGATTGACGCCAACTACGAGAGCGTGAACAACGGCGTCTACAAGTGCGGCTTCGCCCGCAGCCAGGAAGCCTACGATGACGCGGCCGATGTCCTGTTTGGGCGCCTGGAAGAACTGGATGAGCACCTGCGGGGGCGCGAGTGGCTCGTGGGTCCAGGCGAGGGCGCCCTCAGCGAGGCGGACGTGTGCCTTTGGCCGACGCTGCTGCGCTTCGACCCCGTCTACCATACCCACTTCAAGACCAACCGGGCCATGATCCGGGACTACCGCAACCTGTGGGCGTTCGTCAAGAGATTCTACCAACTGCCTGGCGTCTCGGACACGGTGAGCCTGCGCCACATCCAGGGGCACTACTACTGGAGCCACACCGGCCTCAACCCGTACCGGATCGTGCCGCGGGGGCCTCCGATGGAGTTCATCACCCACGACGCCGGCCAGTAGCAATCCCTGGCGGGGCTCCGCCTGGCGCCGAGGGAGGCATCGCCGCACCGCCGCTTGCTGGCGCTAGCCCACAGTTCTGCCAAGGGCGAGGGGAGCCGCGGCCGGCGGCTCTGGCGTGGCCTACGCGGGGTGGCAGAACGCGATCTTGCCGTTCAATCGAGCCACCTTGACCTTGATGGTCTGGCCGATGCCCACGTTGGGAACGAAGAACGTGAAGCCCTCGTACTGCGCCAGGCCGTCGCCGCGCTGGCCCTTGCTCTTGATGGTGACGGTGTACTCGCCGCCCTCCTTGACCAGCGCCTCCGGCCGGCGGGCCTTGCGGGTCTTGATCGGCTGGTGGGCACCGCAGGCCTCACACTTGAGAAGCTGCACGCGGCCGTCCTTCTCCAGGTGCGTGTCAGGGGCTCCGCACTCGCTGCACTGCACGTACGTTCCGACGTAGTCGTCCAGCCGGTTGGCCAGGTTGGCCTCGCTGACACGGCCGGTGAAGACCATCCGGTCGCCGTCGACGGCGCCGCTGGTACCGAGTTGGCTCACCAGGAACTTGGTCACGTGGTCCTCGGGGCGGCGCATGGAGTTGAGGATGTCGCGGAAGTTGCGCAGGATCGTCATGCGGCCTTCGATGATCAGGTCCGGCTCGGGCAGCGCCCAGCGTTCCTTGTTGCCCACGTTCTCCGGCAGGGCGCCGCGCGCCTTCTGCAACAGGTGCAGGTAGTCGTCTTGGGTCTGTGTCATGGTTCCGGCCACGGGAGCAACTGGTATAAAAGGGGAGGGCGGGGGCCCAAGTGGCTCACGGGGCACAAACGGCGATCATCTTGCCGCCCAGCCATGAGGCGGCCAGCCTACCAAGTGGCCCGGGCCGCCACCCGGCCCTGGCCCTGGCCCCGGCTCATGTTCGACGGCATGCGGTTGCCCGTGGCTAACGACGCGGGCCGCCGGCGCCTGCGCGGCCACCTGCGCGGCCCCCTGCGCGGCGCCCCGAGGCCAGGCCTTCAGTATCCCCAGGATCCGTCCAGCAATTCCGTGCCGGTATTCTTCTCCAGACCTTCAGAGACCATCCGGAACGCCTCAATCACACCCGGGTGGAAGATGCAGCGGCCGTGGGCGTCGCGGGGGACATGGGTGCGGTGCTCGTTCAGCGAGCCCAGCCGCAGGTCAAACCGTCCCAGGGATGTCTGCAATCCACGCAGACGGGTCATCAGGGCCAGCAAACCGCTGGTGGTGAAAAACGAGTACGGGGCCAATTCGTCGAGGGCCTCCCGCAGGTCGGATTCGTTGTCATAAACCGCCACACACTGCTCAAGATCCTTCATCGGCTGACGCGTCCTGACCAAGGTCGCGGTAGGTCGGATGTCAACAAAACCCTCCGATGCAAAACAGAACTCCGCGTACAACTCAACGTCCCGCGGCGTGGGGTTTTCGATGGGCACCGACTTCACGTGCTCACGGAACCACTTGGCCACATCGTCTTCCCGGGTCACAACCAGATCGAGGGGAGCAACAAATGGGCCACAACGCACCAGCGTCCGACCCTGGTGCCGGTACAGGATGGGCGAACCCAGTGCGCAAATCGTCGAAACCGCGCGCAACACCTCCATCATCACTCGCCAGTAGGCCTGGTTCCGGCCAGGCAGATTCTTGTACGCTAGGTGACAGAGGGGTGCCAGGTCAGACGGGCTTGTAGCCATCACCAGACAATTCAGGTGGCGGCGCAACTCATCCGGGTCCAGCCGACAGATGTCATCCAGGGTCGGGCATTCAGAAAAAGCTTCGAAAAAGTGGGCCGGGTTGAACGAGCCCAGGTCAACATCCATGGGGATTTTTTCGATGTCTAGTGTTTTTAGGCGATGGAGAAGAATCAGCAGGCCAAGCAGGTGCAATTCTCCCTGATGCTTGGAGGAACCAAGATCCTGGAACGCTTTGGGTTCAAGCCCCGCCGTTTGCGTCCTGGCAAGATCGGGAATGGCGAGGAAATCAAACACCTGCCGGGAATTGTCTGTTTCCGTGTAGTAGCAAACCTGATTCGCAAACCACGGTGCCAATGGGTCGTCGCCGGCCAACGCAACCGACGACAGCACAATCGCCAACTCGCTAGCCGAAGCAACCCGCATCACCCGATACAGGGTGTCGGCGTTGGAGACACTAAAAAATCCATTCTCGCCACTGCGGAGGGAAAACGACGGCTTCACCAGTGGGCCCCCCTCAAAGCGGATGCTGTCGGGCTTGGCCGCAAAGGGGTCCAACGTGACGGGTGCCATCGCCTCGACTTTCTTGTGGGCGAGGGAGGTGGGTGGGATGAACCCGGTTTCCTCGTCGGCGGCCCGGTTCAGCCGCTTGTGGATGTCGCCCTTCATGGCCAAGGGCTGCCGAATTTGCACCTCGTCAATACCAATGGCCGCAGCCGTCACGAGCACCTTGATGGCTCGATTGGCGTACAATCGGCTGAGGCCCTCGGCGAAGACCTGCTTCTTGGCCAGATGAGCATCCACTGCGGCGTGGGCGAAACCGAGCCGGATGACGCGTTCGCCGTTCTCCTCAACATCATACATTCCGCCCACGGCGGTGGTGTGGGCAACCAGCACTTCCTCGCTGAGGTTTTTGGCAACGAATTCCAGGTCGTCGCAAATCCGCTCGAGAAACCGCGCCTTCAAATCGTCGATTTTTTGCGGGTCGGTGACGCCCGACAACCTGCATGCAAGCTCGAGGTCGTTGAGCTGGTAGGCGGCCACGCTGGGTAGCGGGATTCCGATGATGACGGAAGTGATCGAAGATCCCTTGGCGGTACGGGTGCCCTTCAGGTAATCACGAAGGAAAGCGGTGAATGGGGCGGTGACCTCCTGCTCCACGGCCTCCCCCAAAGCGTGCAGGAACGAGACCTCCCCCTCGACCTGGCGTTCGCTCCTCCACACCTCCATCATGGTCTGCTGTTGGGCGTGACCGAGTCCCTGCAGGCCTGTAATTCCGCTCAGATTTGGGCTGACGGAGAGCGTTACAAATTCGATTCGTATGCCGTTGGGCAACCGGTAGCCAATGCCGGCAATCTTCTCGGGTTTTGCGTCGGCTCCGTACTCGAGTTGACACCAATCAAAAAGCCGC
>JBFIJP010000383.1:0-3982 GCA_041600695.1 Thermoplasmatota archaeon
ACTGACTGACTTCATCGACACCGTCGTCCCCGGCACACCCGGCTGGCTGGACTTCACAATCGCCGCCGTCATCGGCAGCGTCCTGGTCTTCACCGTGGTTCTCGCCACGGGCGGCCTGTTCACGTTCGCCTTCCGGCGCATCTTTGCCCGCATGGGCCAGCGCGTTGGCCCCAACCGGGTCGGCCCTTTCGGTATCCTGCAATTCCTGGCTGACGGCCTGAAGCTGATCGGCAAGGAGGACATCCGACCCGCGAAGGCCGACCGCGTCGCCTGGGGCATGGCCGTGTACATCGCCGTCGCCTTCACCGTGCTCGCGTGGGCCCCCATGCCTTGGGGTCCCGCCGGCGAAGACGGCTCGGGCGTGTTCTTCAGCAACATCGGCACCGGCATCCTGTTCATCCTGGCCATCAGCGCCATTGCGCCGCTGGCAGAGATGATGGCGGGCTGGGGCAGCAACAACAAGTACAGCCTGTACGGCGGCGTGCGCGCCGCGGCCCTGGATGTCTCTTACGAAATTCCCCTGATCTTCGCCGTCGCGAGCGTGCTCCTTATCACGGGCACGCTCAGCACGCAGGGCATCGTCACGGCGCAGGCGAGTGTCTGGTTCATTTTCCCGCAGATTCTGGGTTTCTTCATTTTCTTCGTCACCGGCCTCGCCAAGGCGGGCCTTGTCCCCACGGATCTGGCCGAGTCGGAGTCGGAGTTGGTTGCTGGGTTTACCACGGAGTACTCAGGCATGCGCTTTGGCATGTTCTTCGTGGTCATCTTCAGCAACGTCTTCTTCCTGAGTGCCCTGATCACCATGCTCTACCTGGGCGGATGGCAGGCGCCGTTTGGCAATTTCGTGCCGCTTCTCAACGAATTCCTGGGGCCGGCCACAGGCGTATTCTGGTTCACGGCCAAGAGCCTCCTCATGAGTTTCGTGGTGTTCTGGGTCTGGTCGACGCTGCCCCGTGTCCGGGTGGATCAGTACCTGGGGGTCGCCTGGAAGGTGATGCTCCCCCTGAGCATTCTCAACTTCGTCGGCACGGCGATTGCTGTGAAGATCCTCGTCAGCATGGGGTACCTGTCATGATGTACGCCGAGACTCCAACCCGGCGGCCGCTCGGCCGCAGCGGGCGCCCCGGCGGCGCCGCAGAGGTGGTCCTGTGAAAGTTCCTGTCGTCCCCATCCTGCAGGGAATGGGCGTCACCCTGGGCCATTTCTTCAAGAAGCCCGTGACGATCCAGTACCCTGAGGAGAAGAAGCCCGTCGCTGACCGTTTCCGTGGTCGCATCTACCTGAAGCTGGAGACCTGCATCGGCTGCACCCTCTGCGCCCAGGCGTGCCCCAACGGCTCGTGCTACATGGTCGACTACGACCCTGGCTTCGAAACGCCGCAGAACAAGCGCCAGAAGTTCCCCGCCGTGGAGATTTCCAAGTGCATGTACTGTTCCCTTTGTGAGGAAGTCTGTCCGACGGACTCGATTCGCATGGGCAAGGAATTCGAGACCGCTGCCTACGTGCGTGATTTCGATTACAAGCCCGATCGCCTGAGCCAGAATGAGGCCGCTCTTGGAAGGGGGCCGTACAAATGAACGGCGAAATGATTGCATTCTCCCTGCTGGGCGCTGTGGTACTGGCATCGGGCATCGCCGCCGTGACCGTACGGCGCGTGTTTCACAGCGCCATGGCGCTGGGCGCTGCCCTAGTCGCCATCGCGGCCCTGTACATCTCCATGGACGCGCCCATCATTGGCGTCGTCCAGATTCTGGTCTACGTGGGTGGCATCCTGACGCTGCTCATCTTCGCTGTCATGTTCGTGGCTGGCGACGAGGCCGACGAAGAGGAGGCTGCCCATGCCTAGCCGGGCCCGCAAGATTGGGGCAGCGGCCGTCGTGCTGCTGACCTTCGCCATGATCGCGATCTCCGTGGGCGATGCAGCTCCCTGGTGGATCGAGCGGGAGGGCGGCGTTGAGGATCTTGACGACCTGGTTGCCTCCATGTTTGAAGTCGATGCCACCAATCTGATCGCTTTCGAAGCCTTGGGTGTCTTGCTCACGGCCGCCATGATTGGCGCCATGATCATTGCCCGCCCAATGCACGGTCGGCTTGACTCGGAGAACTATCCCGTGGTTCTTGACTCTGAACTGGAAGCGACCCAGCACATCAGTGACGTGGAGGAGCGCTCATGATTCCTGTCGGATACTACACCCTCCTGGCGGGCGCTCTTTTCGCGGCTGGCCTGTATGGTGTCCTGACCCAGAAGAACGCCCTGCGCATCCTGATTGCTGTCGAATTGATCCTTAACGCGGCCAACATCAATTTCGTGGCCTTCGCCAATCACTGGGGTGACATCAACGGCCTCGTCTTCACTTTGTTCGTGATCGCCCTGGCGGCCGCCGAAGCGGCCGTGGGCCTGGCGATCTTCATTCACCTGTACCGTCACGTCCGCAGCGTGGACGTCACCAAGAGCACCGAGCTGAGGTGGTAAACCATGGCTGAAACATCCTCCGACGCCGGCGTCCACGCAGTCGACGCTGCCCTGCGCGGCGGCTTTGACCCAATGATTGCGCTCATCGTCCTTCTGCCCCTTTTCGGGGCCCTGTTGACCTTCCTGGTCGGCAAGAAGATGTGGCGCGGCGGCGCCATGATCCCGATTGTCGCCGTGGGCGGCAGCCTGGTTCTCTCAACCCTGGAGTTCTTCAAGCTCCTCGGCGGCGAAGGCGACTACGCCTGGAGCACCAACTGGTTCACGGTGGGCGAATTCGACTTCACCGCGGGCATCCTGGTCGACCACCTGAGCGGCCTGCTGGCCGCCCTGGTCAGCCTGCTGAGCCTGCTGATTGTCATCTTCTCCACCCACTACCTGCACGAGGAGCCCAACAACAACCTGAACCGGTACTACTCGGTCAAGGCGCTCTTCATCGCCGGCATGCTCGGGACGGTCCTGGCGGACAATTTCCTGATCATGTTCATTTTCTGGGAGATCATGGGCTTGTGCTCGTATCTCCTGATCGGGTACTGGTTCACCAAGCCCAGCGCCGCCATCGCGGCCAAGAAGGCTTTCCTGACCACGCGCCTGGGTGACATTCTCCTGATGGTGGGCATCATCATCCTGTTCGTCACTTTTGGCACCCTGAATTACCGCGAAATCTTCGCCAACACGGAGATGATGGAGGCCAACCAGAGCCTCCTGTTTTGGGCGGCGCTGCTGATCTTTGGCGGCGCTGTCGGCAAGTCGGCCCAGTTCCCGCTGGACATTTGGTTGCCCGACGCCATGGAAGGCCCGACCACGGTGTCGGCGCTCATCCACGCGGCCACGATGGTCAAGGCGGGTGTGTTCCTGGTGGCGCGCAGCTTCCCGCTGTTCGTCCTCAACCCTGAGACGTTCCTGGTTATCGGTGTCATTGGCGGCATCACGGCCCTCTACACGGCCACGATGGCGCTGGTCGCCACCGACATCAAGCGCGTGCTGGCCTTCTCGACGCTCAGTCAACTGGGCTACATGTTCCTGGCGCTCGGCGCCGGCGGCATCGTGTACATCGAAACCCACAGCGGTGTCGGCTTCACCGCCGCGATGCTGCACCTGCTCAATCACGCCTTCTTCAAGGCCCTGCTCTTCCTTGGCAGCGCTTCGGTGATCCTTGGCATGCACCACCACCAGGACATGCGCGACATGGGTGGCCTGAAGAAGCGGATGCCCACCACATTCTGGGTGATGCTCATCGGCAGCCTGTCGATCGCGGGCATCATTCCCCTGTCCGGCTTCTGGTCCAAGGATGAGGTGCTTGCCACCGCGTTCAAGGCCGGCAGCTACGAGGGTGTGTTTACCCTGATGTGGGTGTTTGGTGTGCTCACTGCGGCGCTGACGGCGTTCTACATGTTCCGCATGATCTACCTGACCTTCGCGGGCAAGCCGCGCACCGAGCATGCGGAGCACGCCCACGAGTCGCCGGCGGTCATGACGGTGCCCCTGCTGATCCTGGCGGTGTTCGCGGTG
>JBFIJP010000384.1:0-3971 GCA_041600695.1 Thermoplasmatota archaeon
AGCCGAAGAGGTCTTGCACCTGCACACGCTGGCTTAGCCCTGCGCCCCAAGGCACGCGCCAGGGTGGAGTTCTTGTAGTTGATGACATTGGTAGGGGTCCCAGACCCCCGGAGCAGGAAATGGTTCGTCTCGTATTGCTAATTGTTTTGGTGTTGGTTGTCCCAGGGGGTGCCGGCTTCGTTCCCAAGGAGGCGGTGGCCAGCAGCGGCTACCTGATTGTCGGCAATGCGGACATGATGTCGCACGCCTCGGCCAACGGATGGCCGGGAACCGGCACCGCGTCGGACCCCATCGTCATCCAGGACCTCATCGCAACGGTCACCTTCGGCGACGCCTTTGCCGTCGAGGACGTGTCGCTCCATTTCCACGTCATCAATGCAATGCTTACGGGACCCGGACAGGCAGATCCGGGCGCCGGTACCGGCGTGCGCTTGGTCTCGACGCCCAACGCGCTGGTGCGAGACAGCACCATTAGTGGCTTTGCAGCGGGCGGCTACACCTCGGCATTCGGAGTCCAGTTCCACAACAACACCTTGACTGCCAACGGCGTCGGCATCCGGCTCCAGACGGGATCCACCGGACTGCTTGGGAACATGATCGAGTCGGGCGGGGCCGGAATTGTCCAGATCGGCGGCTCGGCGACCATGACCAACAACGTCGTTCGAAGCAACGACGGGCTGGGCATCCAGATCAGCGGCACCAGTGGTTCGGTCGTGGAGGACAACCAGATCACCGACAACGGCGGCGTTGGAATCTACGTTTTTGACTCCAACTTCGTGAGCGTGGTTTCCAATACGATTGCCCGCAACGGCAACGACGGCATCCAGTTCATCGGTGGCTCGGCCAGCCAAAACACCGGGCACCGGGTCGCGGGGAACACCTTGGCTGACAACGGCCGTTTCGGTCTGCTGATCAGCAACTCGCCGTCGCAGCTTGCCTGGGGCATCCACCGCGGCGTGATGGTGTCTGCCAACACGGTCACTGGGCATGAGAATGGCATCCGATTGATCGATACGCGGCTCATGACCCTGTCCAGCAACCACGTGGCGGAGAACACCGTGGGCGTTACGGTAGTCGGCGGCGGCACCGGCACCCTGAGAGGCAACACCATCGCCGACAACCACCGCGGCCTGCTCTTGCAGGGCTCGTCCGGCAACCAAGTCAAGGCCAATGTCCTGACTGGCAATTGGCTGGGCATCGAGTTGGACGGCGGCTCGGCAGGAAACACGGTGTTGAACAACATCTTCGACAACACCATCAACGCTCACCTCGATGATGCGACACCCAACGTGTGGTCCCTGCCCAAGCGACCCGGCAGCAGTGCTACGGGTGGTACCTGGGAGGGTGGCAACTCGTGGAGCGACTACAAGGGCCGCGACCGCGACGGTGACGGTTTGGGTGAGGAGCCCTACCGCGTCGATCGAAAACTGTGGGCAGTGGATGCCCACCCGCTCACGTAGCCGGGAAGATCGAGTCCAGTTCGAACTCTCCCCAGACGCGGTATCGCAGGGTGAGGGGTGCAGCACCCTCGTTTTCCCACAACAGCGAGTAGCCACCCGTTCGGTCTGCCGTCAGGTTGCCCCGGTGTTGGGCCACGGTTTCGTCCACGACGTATTGCACTTCGTCGTCGAAGTGGGTGTGGACATCGAAGTGGACGGCCTGCTCTTCGAGGATGCTCCAGTCCCAGTGGATGGTTGCCCCCTCGTGCATGTGGGTGTTGATTTCGTAGAACACACCAGGACTGAGGGTGACCGTTGAGGTGAGCACATTTTGGCTGCCTTCGGCGGGGCTCACGGTGGTGGACAACGAATAGGCGACGTCCGCGGCCAGGTCGCTGGAGACCACGGCCGTCCAGACGCCTGCTGCGGGGAGTTCGACGAGGATTTTCACCTGGCCGGCCGCCGATTCTGGCTGCCCGGCGGACTCGCCGCTGGGGTCCAGCAGGGTCAGATCCAGGGTTTGGGGCCCGTCCCAGGTGAGGATCGTGTTGAGGGCGAGGTAGCCGGCGGGGACGAAGAAGGTCGTGCTGGCGGACCGGTCCACCAGCAGGGACGTGGTGAGTCGACCCGTGGAATTGTAATAGAGTGTGTCCAGCGCTGGTGGGTCGGCGGGTTCCACCATGGCTGCGCTTCCCATGCCCAGGTCCGATACGGTGCTGACGGCCCCCAAGACGCCGGAGAGGACGATGGCGATGACGATGGAGCCTGCCAGGGCGGCCTGCGTCCGCTGTGCGGCCCCGCGGGCAGCGTGGTTGGCTGCCAGACGGTGCAGGCGGGGCGCCACGCGTTCGAAGAGGACCACCGCGGCGACACCTGCCCCGATCAGGAAGGCGTGCTTGACAACCAGAACCTGCACCCAGGAGGAGTGCCCGATGTCCGTGAGGCCAGGGTGCCCGGATTGGTACATCCGCATCGCCCCGCCCAGGAAGTTGACGGCCAGGGACGCATACGTGGCGAAGGCGGCGTTGCGCAGGGTCGCCAATCTGGACGTGCCGGCGGCCAGCCCCCGGTACCACGCCATGTAGAGCACGATGCCACCCAGGAAGCCGATGGCGCCAAGGGTATGCAGCGTGTTGGCGAGAACGATGCCTCCGTCGCTGTCCAGGAAGGGCTGGAAGAGGGGAATGTCCAGGAGCATGATGGGCGCGCCACGGCGGCCTCGGCTTCAAGGGTTGCGTGGTTACGCGGCTGCGTCACCCATGCGCCCCGCACTACTTCTTCCAAAACGCGTTCGTGCGCGCGAAGGTCAATTCCATCTGGAGGACCTCCCGCCAGAAGCGCGGATCTTCGGGATCCTGGATCTTCTGGAGCAGCCGCGCGGCGCCGTCGGGTCCGATGCCGCGGGCGACCATGGCAAGGCAGGCGGTGCGGCCGAAGCTGGCCACCATGGCGCCGTTCTTGATGAAGCGTCCCCGCAGGGCCCGATCGTCGGCTCCCAGGTTGGTGCCCGTGCCCTTGAGCAGTCGCACCTGGTCTTCGTTCCATGGGCGCAGGCAGGCGACCTGGATGGACCCGCAGCGGCGGCAGGCGATCCGGCGGGCGAGATCGCGGGCCTTGCCGGGGCTCCAGGAGTTGGCGCAGGAGCAGCAGGCCAGCAGGATGTCCGAGTCCTCGATGCGGCGGCGCACCTCTGCAAGCAGCTTTTCGTCGCTGCGGGGGGCGGCAAACAGGTTCTTGGTTTCCTCCTGGCGCAGCAGGGACAGGGGACCGAGGCCCTGCCGGACGATCTGGATGTCTCCTCCGGCGAGATTTTCCAGGAAGTCCTGCACGGCGGCCACATCGAGGCGGTCGTGGATCAGGCGGGAGAGGGTTTCCTCCTGGAGGGCAAGCTGGTCTAGCAGGCTCTGCATGCGGGCCTTGGTGAACCGGTTGGGGTCCAGGGCGTCGGGAACGGCGCCGAACTGCTTGGCCACTTGGACCAGGTGGTGGCGGGTCAGGGGGCTGTCGCGCAGGATCATGGCCAGCAGCAGATCCAGTGTCGGCGCGTCCAGGTTGCGCCACAGGTCTTCCAGGTCCACCCGGGCCTCGCCGGCGGGCAGCGTGAGGTGGACGCGGTAGGCGTCGCTCTCCAGCCCCACTGCCTGGCCGAAGCGCTGGTGCAGCAGCGCCTGCGTAATGCGGCCCAGGGCCTCGTTGCCGCGGGTGCCAAGGGCGACGTTGACGACCACCAGGCGGCGACTCTGTTCGATGGTGACAACGCGGTGGGTGGGAACGGCCAGGCCGGCCTCGATGTGGCGCTGGATGGGGTCGGCGGCAGCCGCCAGGGCGTTGCTCTGCACGGGGTACCGGGCAAGCTCGGAGCCGTTTCCGGCCGCGATGTGGCCACGCAGCCGCGCAACCTCCTGGGCCACCTCGCGGCTGACGGGAAGGTCGCTGCCACTCCACTGGGGCACGGCACCGATCTCTGCCACCGGCCCCACGCGCACCCGTTGCTCCTCGTTTTCGATTTCAAGCACCTGCCACGGCCGGCCG
>JBFIJP010000385.1:0-3964 GCA_041600695.1 Thermoplasmatota archaeon
GCCGACTGGGCGCCCCTGCGGGTGGCCCGCGACGGCTGCGGGCTGCCCACGATCAGCAACACAGTCGCGGAACTGGCGCTCCTCTACGCCGGCCTGGCCCGCGACCGGGAGGAGGATTGGATCTGGGAGGCCCTCACCCGCCACCCGGACCTGGTGGGTGGTTTCAACCGCCTGGACACAACGATCCTCAAGTCGTGCGAGGGCAAGGTCATCGCCAAGGAGGGCGCCGATGGCCTGCTGGGACTCGCCATCGACCACCCCGACTACCCCCGGGGCCTCGGCGTGGTGATCAAGATCGCCCACGGCTGGAACCCCCAGGCGACATGGTACATCGCCCGCGCGATCCTGGGCGTGCTGGGCTTCGACCTGCGCAACCCCTACCCCCTGCACCGCCAGAAGGCCTTCCTGGTGCCCGGCGTCGTGCCCCCAGACCGGCTGGAAGCGCTCGAAGCGCTGCCAACGTGGGACTCGTGGGACCCCAGCGAGGACCGCTGGTACTACGAGTGGGACAAGTTCGCTGCATCCCACGGCGACGAATCGGACGCGTAGCGGCAGCGCGTCGGGCGACGTGAAGGGGAGGAGAGGAGAAAGAAGCGAAAGTGGGTAGAGGATGGGTTGCGCCTACTCGCCCGTTAGCAGCGTTTCCAGGGCGGCCAGGCGAGCCTCAAGGGCATCGATTTCGGCGCCTTGCTCAGCGAGTTCCGCTTCGAGGCCCGCGATCGTGTCATCGCGCTCCTCGATCTCCATGGCCAAGCCCTGGATGGCGGCGAGCGCCACGCCGGCACCGTCGACGGTGCTGATCTTGGTGTCGCTTTCGCCGAGGCCAAAGGCGGCGTAGAAGTCCTGCGCCATGGGGCCCATGTGGCGGATGCCGGCGTCTTGGGCCTTGTAGTTCCACGTGGAAACCGGGGTGTCCACGACGGCCTTCAGGACTTGCTTGGGGTCGACGTCCTCGACGTTTTCCTTGAGGTTCCGGTCGCTCGCGCTGGCCCAGGAGCCGCTGCCGGGGGCCAGCCAAACGCCGGTGCTGCCAAATTCTTCCGAGTAGAAGATCGTCCCGCCGGGCGCGAACGCCGTGAAGCTGCCAACCGCATGAGTCGCTTGGAACCCAGGAAGCACGTTGTCACACATGAACGGACTTCCGGCCCACAAGAAGGAGAGGCGATGGCTAGCGTATCCCTCGCATCCCCCAACGAACGTATGGTCCGCCGAGGCTTCGATCCAATTGTTCTTGCCACCGGCGACCGTCGAGTAGGGCCCCGACGCCTGGTTTCCGCTGCCACCGCCTACGCTGGCATAGTTCCCGGCTGCCGAGTTGCCCGAACCGCCAGCGATCGTCGAGGAGGTACCTGTTCCGGTGCCACCGCCAGCCGACACGCAGGTCACCGCTCCGCTGGCGTCAACCGCACCCATCACTTGGCTCGATGTCGTACAGTCAGCGGCCTGAATGCTCGTGCCATCGGCGCCTGCTGCTCCAGTTGCGCCGGCGGGGCCGGCGTCGCCTTGGGGTCCCTGGGCGCCGGTTGCGCCGTCGCAGACGTAGGTCGTGCCCGAGGCATCGGTGACGGCTACGCCGCCTTCGGCACAGTTAGCGCCGCCGGGTTCGAACGTGGTGGTGACGGATGTGCCGTCTTGGCCGGGGTCGCCTTGGGGTCCTTGGGGTCCCATCATGCCAGGTGGGCCTTCCATGCCGTCCATGCCGGGGTCGCCCTGGGGTCCTTGTGCGCCGGTGGCACCGTCGCACACGTAGGTCGTGCCCGAGGCATCAGTGACGGCAACGCCGCCTTCGGCGCAGTTAGCGCCGCCGGGTTCGAACGTGGTGGTGACGGATGTGCCGTCTTGGCCTGCTTCGCCTTGGTCTCCTGGGGGTCCCATCATGCCGGGTGGGCCTTCCATGCCGTCCATGCCGGGGTCGCCCGGGGGTCCTTGTGCGCCGTCGGCGCCGTCGCACACGTACCTCGTGGACGAGGCATCGGTGACAGCAACGCCACCTTCGGCACAGTTAGCGCCGCCGGGTTCGAACGTGGTGGTGACGGAGGTGCCGTCTGCGCCTGCGGCCCCAGCGGGGCCGGCGTCGCCTTGGGGTCCTTGTGCGCCGTCGGCGCCGGCTGGACCGGTTGGGCCGGTTGGGCCCATGGGGCCCATCATGCCTTGCATGCCCTGGGGGCCCATCGGGCCTTCGGGGCCGATTTCGCCTTGGATACCTTGGTCGCCTTGTGCGCCAGTTGCACCGTCAGCGCCCGCGGGGCCCTGCGGCCCGATATTGCCTTGGGGTCCTTGCGGCCCGGTGGCGCCAGTGAGTCCTCGGGGCCCGGTGGCGCCCTGGGGTCCGGTGGCGCCTGCGGGTCCCTGGGGTCCGGTGGCACCGTTAGCGCCGGCGGGTCCTTGCGGTCCGGTGGCGCCGTCAGCACCCGCCGGGCCGGCGGGTCCTTGCGGTCCGGTGGCACCGTTAGCGCCCGCGGGTCCCTGGGGTCCGATGGCGCCGTCAGCACCGGCTGGGCCTGCGGGTCCCTGGGCACCGGTGGCGCCGTCAGCACCGGCTGGGCCGGCGGGTCCTTGCGGTCCGGTGGCACCATCTGCGCCCGCGGGACCTTGTTCACCCTGCGGACCCACCGCGCCTTGCACGCCGTCCGCGCCGTTGCAGACGTACGTGGTCGTGTCGATCTCGTCGCTGTGGAGAATGCCGTCATCAGCCACGGCCGAGGGCACCGAGCGGGCACCGCTGCCGCCGTCGTCAACGCCTGCGTCGATGCGGGTGCCGCCCGTGGCGCAGATCGCGCCAGCCGGCTCCGTCTGTGTGGCGATGAGGGTGCTGTGGCCGTTGCTGCCTGCGGGTCCTTGGGCGCCGGCGGCGCCGTCAGCACCAGCCGGGCCTTGCGGTCCGAGGTCGCCCTGGGGTCCTTGCGGTCCGGTGGCACCCTCGGCGCCGGCCGGGCCTTGCGGTCCGATGGCGCCTTCGGGTCCTTGGGGTCCAGTCGCGCCGTCAGCACCAGCCGGTCCGGCCGGTCCTTGGGGGCCGGTGGCGCCGTCAGCACCAGCCGGTCCGTGCGCACCGTCAGCGCCAGCGGGGCCAGTTGGTCCCATCGGCCCCATCATGCCCTGCATTCCCTGCGGACCCATCGGTCCTTCCGGTCCCCGTTCACCCTGAGCACCAGAGGGACCCGTGGCACCGGCCGGGCCGGTGGGCCCAACGGCGCCCTGGCAGTCGAGCGAATCGTAACTGCTGTCACCGTTGGTATCCTCGGCGCCGTCGCCGACGCCGTTGCCGTTGGTGTCCCAGCAGTTGAGTCCATCCAGGCCGGCAGGGAGGTTGGTGAGTTGGCTGCCGTCACCAATGAACGAGGCGGCCGTGATGGAGCCCGTGGCATCCATGGCGCCCGCCACACTGAGTGCATTGGTCGGGGCGTTGGTTCCGATACCGACGCCGCCCGGGGCGTCCACCAGGAACTGCCCGACGGCTGTTGATGAGTAAGCCTCGCCGATGTTACCCGACCACACGAACGCCCCATCGTGGAGCGCTTGGGCCTTCCAGCCGGCCGCCATGCTGGCTTGGCCTTGGGCCGTGTTGAACAAACCGCCAGGAGTGGCGGCACCGCTGCCGGCCGCGGTGTTGTACATGCCACCGCCAACGGTCGTACCTGTGCCGCTGGCGACGTTTAGGGCACCGCCCGCAACCGTCGCCCAGCGACCGGTTGGAGTGGATGGCTGGCCATCGCCAGCCTGATTCTGATAACCGCCACCAATGGTCGCGAAATTATCCCTGGCACTGTTCTCGCGACCACCCAAAATGGACGCCGAATTGCCATACACCGAATTTCGGTACCCACCGCAGGCGATCGAGTCAGACCGGCTCGCCGAATTGGCATGGCCGCCGCAAACAACGGAATAGTGCCCGCTGGCCGCATTGGCGTCGCCGCCTGAAGCCACGGCGTTGTTGCCAGTGGCCTGGTTGGCCTGATTGTGA
>JBFIJP010000386.1:0-3945 GCA_041600695.1 Thermoplasmatota archaeon
ACGGATCGTCTCGACCTGGTCCTTCCCCAATTCCAGAAGGCGGGACGGCAAGCGGCCCAGCACCTCACGCGGGCTGGCCTGGCGGTCGCCCGACACCGGGTGGACGTGTTGCCCGATGGTCGTGTGGCGCTGCAATGGTTGACCGAGCCACCGATCCTGCCGCCCAGTTTCGAGCGCCGTGGCCCACTGGCCAGCAAGGCACCCAATGCGGCGGCGTTTCGACGCAAATGGGAAGGTCATCCAGACGCGTTGGGAACTGTTCGCGAGGAGGACGGCCAATTGGTGGTGACGGTGGCCCAGCGCGCCCGGAGCCCAATCCAATGGCTACAGGCCAACACGGACACAGTGTTCGTGGGCAAGCACGTGCGCGCAGCGCTGCGGGCCGGCGCCGATTTCCTCGCCGACCCGGGCCAGGCACCTGAGGCCTGGGCTGCCCTAGCCACGGAGTTCATCCTGGACAGGCGGCCATGGCAACGCTAGACCGCCTCATCGTCGCAGCGTACTGGGGCTGGAATGGGCCGGTGCTGCTGGCGGCGGATGCCGACGCGCCCGGGGCCCTGCTGCCCCTGCCCATCTCTGGGCCGTTCGACTGGACCCTGGGCGCCGAGCGGACTTGCGTGGGCCGCATCGAGAATGGTATTCATTTGCCCTGCCCAGACGACACGGCCGTCACCCAATGGGCGCAGTGCGGCCGCTGCTCGCCCCTTGCCTCCCCGGAGTGCGTCTTTGAACCCAAATGCAAGCTCGACCCATCCAAATGCACGTGTCCCTTCGGCCCCATCCCGCACGTCGTGTATGCGGCCTTTCACGGTAGCTTGCCCAAAATCGGCATGACCCAGCAGCGCCGGGTGGAGCGCCGGCTGCTGGAGCAGGGCGCCGATGCGTGGTTCATTGCGGCCTATTGCCCGGATCGCGCTTCGGCCCGCGAAACGGAGCGGCGAATCAGCCGGCTGTACCGTATTCCGGAGTACCGGGCCCACCGGGAGGTGCTGCCCCAGTTAGCCCGGCCCGTGGATTGGCAGCGCATCGAGCGGCGGGCAGATGAACTGCGGCGCCGACTGGAGGGACGATTTGATGTCGATGGGGAACTGCACCGGTTGACGGATTATCCGCTTGAACAACCCCTTTCGGGGGTGCCCCGGCGGCGCTACGCGGTGGGCCGCCACACGGGGACATGGTTGGGTGCCAAGGGTCCGCACCTGATCTACCGGGCCCGGCAGGGCGCGGACACACTGGATATTGGCATGGGGCCGCCGCTGGTGGCCCTGAAGTTGTCCGACTTGGCCGGCAGGCGGGTGCTGGTCGCCTGAGCGGGCAGCGACCTTGAGGGCCGCCGCCTCAGGGGTCTCCTATCCCACTCGCCGGCCGACCGGGGGGTGTGCATGCCGTGTGGGGATGCTTTGGACGTGGGCCACGGGGGGCCGGCCAGCGCCCGGGGCTGGTGCGTCCACGGGCCGCGGCTGCCGCGCGTCATGTGGCGGCCGGGCGGGGATCGCGAAGCTCACCCAGACGAGGCCGCCGCCGGCAACGGCGAAGAGCAGACCCATGCCGCCCATGGCGAGGCTCATGAACCAGGCCACCTCGCCGGCCGCCTCGTTGGCATGGCCGCCGGCCAGTGCGGAAAGCAGGGCGAGCGCCTGGGGACTCCAGGCGCCGCGAAGCTGCCCCTCGATGGGGTGGGTCCGGTCGAGCTCGGCGTAGTAGGCGCCCACCTCGATGTCGTAGGTGCCGGCCTCGTTGTAGGTGACACCACGGTAGGTGATGGGCACCTGCTCGTCGGTGAGTTGGACGCCAACCTTCCCATGCAGCACGTGCCAGGTGATCACCGCGTACTGGTACATCAGTTCGTCACGGGTGTTGACCAAGGGGTCGCTGGGGTCCAAGTTGGCGTGGTTGATCGGGTATTTCCATTCGCCTTCCAGCATGGCCAGGATCGCCTGCGCGCCCTCCGGGGTACCCCGGTCGACCAATTGTCCAGCGTCGTTGTAATTCAGGGTAACTCCCTGCGCGGCGTACATCGCCTGGGCCGATTCGAGGCCGTCATTGGCGGTTGGCATGCCGTAGAGGAAGCCGATGCTGGCCACGGCAAGGCCAGCGGCGGCCAGGATCGATCCAAGGATCCTGATGCGCTTCATGGTGCGGTTCATCGTCGAGTCACGTCCGGGTGGGAAGAGATTTTTCGAGTGCTCCGGTGCCCGAATGGGTGGGGCTCCCGGCGCCTTGGAGGTCTCTACAGGCTCCTGGCCGGCTGTGACAATAATACAGGGGCCCGGTTCTCACCCGTGGGAGTGTGGGGCGCGGGGCCGGCGGGAGCCCTGGGCCGTCCAAGGGCTCGCGCCGTCCACCAACGACCCACTAGCTTTATCTATTAGCCGCCCCCGGGGCACCATGGGGCTTGCCCCACGGTCAGGCCCCATGCGCTTCGAAGAACTTCCCCTAGACGCCACCACTCAACTTGCCCTCGAAGCCATGGGTTTCGAGGAAGCCACTCCTATCCAGGCGCAGACGATTCCATCCCTGCTGGAGGGACGCGACCTTGTGGCGCAAGCCCAGACGGGCACCGGGAAGACCGCCGCCTTCGGCATCCCCCTCATCGAGGCGTGCCGGATGGGCCGCCGCGGACTGGTTCTGACCCCCACGCGCGAACTGGCCAAGCAGGTCCAGCGCGAGTTGCAGGCCATCGCCAAGAACAGTCCGGTGGATGTGGTGTGCCTCATCGGGGGCGCCAGCTTCCAGGACCAAGTCCGGGCACTGCAACGCCACCCCAACGCCATCCTGGTGGCCACCCCCGGTCGCGTCGTCGACCACCTCACCCGAGGCACTCTTCGTCTGGACGGCATGGCCCTCCTGGTGCTCGACGAAGCAGACGAAATGCTCTCCATGGGCTTCCAGGACGAAGTCGACGCCATCGTTGGTGCCCTTCCCCGGGAGCGCCAGACCATGATGTTCAGCGCCACGATGCCCCCCAGCATCGAGCGGCTGGCCAAGAAGACCCTCCGCGACCCGGTGACGGTCCGCGCCGGAGGGGCAGGCCGCCCAGGCGGCGCCGCAGCCACCGTGTTCCAGGGATACGCGATTGTTCGCGCCGACGGACGCGCCGATGCTGCTCGCCGCCTGATCGCCGTCGAGGACCCAAAGGCCACGCTGCTGTTCTGCAAGACCCGCAACCGCGTCGAAGACCTCGCCCGCGAATTGCAGGACATTGGCGCCGAGCCCCTCCACGGCGGCATGCAGCAGGGAGCCCGCGACGCCGCCATGAGCCGCATCCGCGACGGCCGCAGCAAGCTGCTGGTCGCCACCGATGTCGCCGCCCGTGGCCTGGATGTCGAGGACATCGAACTGGTCCTGCATGACGAGCCCGCCACCGACGCCGAGACCTACGTCCACCGCGTGGGTCGCACGGGCCGCGCTGGCCGCACGGGGCGCTCCATCCTGCTGCTTGCCCCCGGTGCCATGCGGCGCCTCAAGGAGCTCCAGCGCGTTGCAGGCCACCTCGAACGCGTCGAAATCCCCGACGACGATGCACTGGCCGCCATCAAGCTCGGCCGGCTCATCTCCGACCTGCAAGCAGTGGAGCCTGGCGCCCACGCCCACCGCGCCCTCAAGCAGGCCCTCGACTCGGGCCTGACTGAGCGTGACATTGCCTTGCGAGCACTGGACATGCTGGACGCTGCCGCCCCGGAACCCGAGGTCATCGCACCAACAGCCAACCAGACTGCAGGAATCGGCCTCAAGGTCGGAACCTTTGATGGTGTGAGCCCCGGCGACATTGTTGGAGCCCTGACCCGCGCCGGCGGCCTGCGAGGCGAAGATGTGGGACGCATCGATATCCTGCCCCGCATGAGCGTTGCAGAAGTTCCCGCCGCCGAAATGGAGCGCCTCATGGAAGTTCTCCAGCGCGTCCAGGTCCGCGGCCAATGGCTCAAGCCCCGGCTCGCCGAGGGC
>JBFIJP010000387.1:0-3915 GCA_041600695.1 Thermoplasmatota archaeon
CCGCTCCATCAACAGGGACGCGGCCGCCTGACTGATGGCGCATCCGACCCCTTCGAACGTGGCTTCCTCAATGCGGCCAGCGGCGATGCGGAGGTGGACCTTGATCTCGTCGCCGCACAGCGGGTTCAGGGCCTCGCCGTGGTGGGTGGCGCCGGGGAGGGGCCCGAAGTGGTCGGGCTGCTTCTAGCGTTGTATGAAGTACCCCGTTTGGAACTGCCCGCTTCCGGCCACGGTAGGACCGTCCGGCCCCCGTTGGCGCCAGTTTAACCAAGAAGATGCGCATCTGCAGGCGGCGGCAGCGCGAACGTGGACGACGACGTGTCCTGGACCACCCAGCCCTTGGAGATGTTGATGACAATACCGCTAAACGCAAACTGCGCGCGGAGGGGGTTTGCAAAGGGTTGGTTCGTGAAGGCGTGGCGGCCCGCCTTGCATTCGTCGCGGGCGAAATCACATAGCAGGAATTCCAACGAGCCATGCAATCGATCTGCAACCGCCGCAATATCGGCAAGGCTTGGACGAGCCGAGACATCTGGATAAGGCAAACCACTCCTCGGCTGCGTGGACGTCGCAATTCCGGCACTCAGCCCCGTGTTTGCCAGGCCCAGGTTCTTGGTGACGGTAGCTTGCAGACCGGACCCATCGGGGGCCGACCATGCTAGACCCCATGCATCAGCAACATTCGAATCAGGTCGTCCCATGCGATGCTCTGCCAACGCTGCCCGGGCCTCGGGGTGTTCGTCGAACCAGCCCGCAGCATCGGCCTTTGCCTCACGAATGGCCTGTTCCAGGGACAACGGAAAAACGGTTTCCGAATCTTTGAGAAAACCGTTGGCCGGCGCTGCGAGCGGCCAAACCGAGACCGGATACTTGGCTTGCTGGATGGCAATCGGCGCAAATGACGCCGCGCTGAATCCAGGCGATGATACCAAACGAGGATTGGCAAGCACCATCCGAGAATCGGCCACGGCGGCTCCATCGGCGTCGATGAAGGCCGCCTCATATGAGTCGGGTAAGGGCCATAAATCTCCTAGACGGAGAGACCATTGGCGAACAACCGAAGGCGTTACAGGATGCCGCCAGGTCCCTGTGGCCACCAAATGGCAATCACCGTCCTGCACAATGGCCTCAATGGCGAATTCCAGACGACCCTGCCCGCTGCCCGAATCGGCGCTAGGTTGCTCAATTTGAACGACCGAGCTCATTGCGTCGCGGCCGGCCGTGTATGCACCAGTGGCGATCGAAGCCGCAAACAAGCCAGGGTACTGGATGGCGGAGAACCGCTGCGTATGCACGACGCCAATTTCATCATTCAGGAACGCGCGAAAAGTATATTGAATTAGATCTCCGGTATGGGGATTGATCCATTCATCGTTTCCGGCGATCCACGCGTTTCGGGAGGCGTCGAAGTAGGAGTACGTGACCTGTAGACCCGGTACGAGTCCACCTGAAAGTGAAAGAATGGGTGTTACCATGCCGATGGTGATCCGCATCTTGTCCCCCTTCTGAAGGATCACCATTTCTTGCCCCCCGGAAGCACCGACAATCGACCAATCCACCAGTGCCTCGTTAAACGAGGGCAGCCGAATCGGTCCCGTTGCGTCATATTCTACTGACACGCCCGCCTGGATAGGTGACGGATCAAAATCACATGCGCCCCCCTGGACTCCGAGACATGCACTGAGCGGAACCATAAGGAGAAGAAGGAGCAAGCAAGGCTTCGTCATGGATCGACCATACTCCTAGCTGGAATCGAACAGCGAGATCGCACAGGTTAAGTCTGTCGGGCTAGATCTGACGGTGAATTCGAACCCCGAGATTGGTTGGCCACACAGATGGGTCTAGCGTTGGGACACACAGCGGGTCGGAGAACGGGCGAAATGAGGCATTTTGGATCCTGCCAGGAATCCGTAGATTGACCGATCCTACCACGGGAATTTGGACGGGGGGGCCGTGATGTATATGAGACCACCCGTTGGGCCATCCACATACATCTCGTAAGGCAGTGAAGCAACGAGGCCGGGCCCGATGGGCTTCGCGTCGGGATCTTCGAAGGAGACTTCGATCATGTAGCCGTCCTGTTTCCAGCGGTTTTCCATGACGCTCCAGAATGTTGGACGCAAGTAGTGCGTGAAACCAAGCCGGCCGTCGCTTACGACATGGCCGACAAGCTTCTCGCCAAGCGCCGCAGCCGCTGGAAACATCACCTGTTGCCTTGCAATGCCGTCGACCGTGATGACGCTCATATTGCAAGGCGACGCTTCGAGAACATCGTAGCCGATTCTGTCGGTATCATTGGGCCTGGCGCTCGCATTGTGGACCGTTTTTTCCACGATGACGCTTAGACATGGACCGCTACCGTCGCCGAGGATAAGGGCGCGCTCGTGACTTGTGTCGCTTCCGCCCAACAGGATTCCACCCCCGGATTCTCCAGTCTTTGAATAGATGGATGCAATCGCAAACAAATCTGGAAACCGATTCCAGAACCGCTCAACGTCCGCGTTGCCAGACCGTGCTTCTGCCATGGCCTCGCGTGTTGTCAGCGGCAATTGATCAGGCTCAGGATTTTGGTACAAACGTCCTTCAAATTCTCGAAATTCCAAATCTGAATTGATCTCGACGGCTGGCAGAATGGGCGGCTTCCGAAGCCTGGCGGTATCGCCTTCAAGGTGATGAGATCGAATGAATTGAGTCGGTCCGCTGCTTGAGACATGCTTGGCCCAGGAAATGCTGGATTCGAACTGCGTGGGAAAGGCCTGTCCCGGACAGACAACGGTGACCCCAAGGCCTACTGTTACCGGGATGCCTTCGGGCGAAGACGGCGGGCCATCGTACGAAACCAAACTGCACCCATTGCCCCGGTCCGAAATCGTCGCCGATAGGCGTGCGATGCCGCCGTTTCCAACTGTCCGCACGTCCCAGGCGCGATTCGTCTCGTGCTCAAACCAAAATGGGGCCGCCCCCATCGCCCCGGGCCACCCAGCGTCATGCCAGAAAATGGCTCGACGCGCGTCGTAGCACTCTATGGCTCCGTTTTCGCCTAACATAGGCGAGCCACAACTTGCCATGTGCTGGACGATCAGTCCGTTTCCATCGATGGCTTCTCGGAAAACGTAGCCTTGTCCCGAATGGCCTGGCGGGGTGTACCGATATTCCAGTACGATTGATTCGCTGGGGTGGAGCCACCGGTTTTCTCGGCTAGCGACCTCAACCACGCGAGCCGCGAGCGTAGAGCCGTCAGATCCTTCATACAATGCGCTTTCACCCAGGCGCGGCCCACCCACGATGAGAAGCGGTGCATCCGCGCCCTCTATGCAGCCGCTAAGGCCGACTATTGCGATGGCCGTGACGAGAGCCATATGGCCGGAGGACAATCGAAAATGATTCATCGTTCATTCCTGTGAATCAGTTGCAGATTCGCGTGCTTGTCGATGCGTAGCCGCCAACCAGCAGCGAATCGGATGTTGCCTTGAGGAGCAAGCTGCACGTTCCGGGCGGCTGGGTCCCGCTGTACCCTCCGGATGTGCAACGCATCACATTGGTAAAGATGCACGAACCAATGTTGGCCCCATCTGTAAAATGGAGCCCTTGCCCCATGTCGGGGATGTCCACCAGCTTGCTCAAGTGCCATGCCGTAAGCGCGAACACCTTGTTTCCCGTCGCTTGTTCCACATCGACTGGGCCCGAGAAGCCAGCACCGACATCGGCGATCATCCGCGGAATGAGTATCGGCGCGGCTGACGCCAGCGCAATCAGGGTTACGTGTTTCACATGGTTCACTTCCGCCCCAGTTGCGGGGCGAACCCTGTATCCGCGGGAGGACTTGACATGACACGAACAAGCCAACGCTTGTCCCAAGTAGAAAGGCTACCGCACGGATTGTTCAAACAAGGCCAGCGCCGCCCAACGCCTGAA
>JBFIJP010000388.1:0-3915 GCA_041600695.1 Thermoplasmatota archaeon
ACCATGCTGGATGGCCACAGGGGAGGTCCTTTTTCCGCCTTTGTGCACAGTCCTGGCACCGTGCGGGTTCTTCCCTGCGCAGGCAACTAATTGGCTGCGGCCCCGATGGGGCGCATGGCAGGACGGCAGGGTCATCAATGGGGCTCCAGTGGGCAGCCCCGTGCCTGCCAAGAGGCTCGACGGCCGCGCCCTCTCAAAGCGGCTGCAAGGCGACGTGCAAGTCGAGATCACGGCTCTGCGCGGTCAATTCGGAAAGGCCCCCGGCTTGGCCGTGATCCTGGTGGGCGACGATCCCGCCAGCCACATCTACGTCCGGCGCAAGCAGCAGGCGTGCGAGCGGGTGGGTATCAACAGCACCACCCACACGCTTCCGGTAGACGCCAGCGAGGATGCCCTGGTAGGACTCATCGAGAAGCTCAACAAGGACGCCGACGTCAACGGCATTCTCGTCCAGATGCCGCTGCCGGCGCACATCAACGAGCACCGCATCATCGCGGCCATCAGCCCCTACAAAGATGTCGACGCATTCCACCCGCAGACCGTTGGCCATGCTCTGATCGGGGACGAGACGCTGGCACCGTGCACGCCGACGGGCATTCTTTTGCTTCTGGCCGAGGCAGGCGTGGAACTGGAAGGCGCTGAAGTGGTCATCGTCAACCACTCCAACATCGTCGGCAAGCCCCTCGCAGCACTCCTGATCAATCGTAACGCCACGGTGACGGTGTGCCACCAGTACACGCGCGACCTGGCCACCCACACCCGCCGCGCGGACGTGGTCGTCACCGCCACCGGCGTGGAGGGACTCATCACCGCCGACCACGTCAAACCCGGCGCCGTGGTCATTGATGTGTCCATGATCCGCCGTGAGGACGGCAGCCTCACGGGGGATGTGGCCGACGATGTGTGGGACAAGGCCGCCTGGGTCACCCCCGTGCCAGGCGGTGTCGGGCCCATGACCATCACGGTCCTGCTCCAGAACACGGTGCAGTCGTTCAAGCGGAAAATGGGGCTGTTGCCCACGTTCTAGTCGGCCGCCAGCGCCAACTCATGCGGCCTAGTGGGCCCATCGTTCGCGCAAATCGCCCAGTTGCCCCGGCGGCCCGCCGCGCGGCCGCCGGCAGGGCCAGCCCGGCGCGGGGTTATCATCGCTGGGTCGGACGTGCCTTTACCCGGCGGCCGGCGGACCTCCTCCGGCTTGAGGGCGAGGCCAGCGCACGCTCATCTGCGACACCAAAGCCCGGGGGCATCATGGCCCGGTGGGTTCGGCTATCCCAGCAACGCGTCCAACTGACCGCGCGACTCCAGCGCGTATAGGTCGTCGCAGCCGCCCACGTGCTGGTCGCCGATGAAGATCTGTGGCACCGTCATGCGACCGCTGCGCTGAACCATCTCGTCGCGGGCACCATCCACTTCTTCAACGTTGATTTCGGCCACCGCCACGCCCTTGCGACCCAGCAAATCCTTGGCGCGCACGCAATACGGGCACCAGGTCGTCGTGTACATGGTCACTTTGCTCATGAACTTGCCTCGCCGGCCGCCAATATCAGGGTTGTGGCCCGTGCGCACCACGGCATCTGGGGCCTCTACGTCGCGACCTGCCGCAGCGAAATTCAAAACCAGTCAGCCAGAAAGCCCATAAGCAGCCCCCAAAATCGGCCGCTCCAGGTTCACATGAACGCCAAGACCATTCTTGCTGCATTCAGCGTGCTGGCCATTGCCCTGGCCGGTTGCTCTGACGACCCCCCGAGCGGCGATCTTTCCAACGTTCGTAGCGGCCTCACGGTCGACGGCACCGCGGATCTTGAGTACCAAGCTGGCGAAAACCCGTACCCCTACGCCGGCACGGAGCTAGAAGCGCTCTTCGAGTGCAATCCCGACGCCCTCAGCGGCGCCACGGGCATGGAGTGCTCGGACCCGTACAGCCTCGTCAACGCCCACTTCATGAGCCTTCCCATGCCTGACTCCACGGGCTACAAGCTCGTTTACGCCAACAGCGACGGCGCCACCCGCGAGATCGGCGCCCTCGTCGACGAAGCAGGGATGTACACGCTCAACGCCACCTTCACCGAAGACCTCAGCTCGTTCGAGCAGGTTGACTTGCGTATGGGCGATGTGACCATCGCCAGCACCGCGAACACCGCGGGATCCCAGAGCTTCGCCGTCAACAGCAGCATGCTGGGTGTCGGCGTGACGGGCTCCTGGTCCGGCAAGACCCTCGAGATCGATGTCGCTGGCCTCCCGGCTGTGCCCAGCGGCACGACCTTCATGGGATGGCTGGTCAGTGTCGACGCAGACACGGGCGAAAAGACCCACGCTGAGCAATTCCCCATCGAGGCCGACGGCCCGGTGACCTTCAAGGCCAACGAGTCGATCAGCAAGTACCAGGAGTTCCACATCCACCTCGGCACCTCCATGGCCAACCTCGTCATCGCGGACCTGTAAGCCACTCGGCGACCTCTTCCTTCCCTTCCCACTTCTCTTCCCACCCTTCACCCCTGGTTTTTGATGTCCGGCGCCCGCGTGCGGCGGCCGGCCTGCCCCTTGGCGCCCCCATCAACCTTAAGAATGACTCCCTGTGTGGGCGGCCACCGAGCCTGGAGCCCGTTGGGCCCTAGGCACCGCGTGGCCCACGGACCGGAAGCTTGGCGGCTGGCCTGGTCTGGAAGCGACGTGGAACGTCCCCACAATCAAGGAGGAATCCCCATCGCAACCGGAATCAATGCAGCACGGAAGCTGGCGAGCGATCGCCAGAAGTTCCGCTGGTCAGACCGCTACTACAAGCGCCGCACCCTGCGCCTGAAGGAAAAGGCCGACCCGCTCGGAGGCATCCCGCAGGCCCGCGGCATCGTCGTCGAGAAGGTTGGAATCGAGGCCAAGCAGCCCAACTCCGCCATCCGCAAGTGTGTGAAGGTGCAGTTGATCCGCAACGGTCGCCAGATCACCGCGTTCGCGGTGGGCGACGGCGCCATCAACTACATCGATGAACACGACGAAGTGATGATCGAAGGTATCGGCGGCCGCATGGGTCGGTCGTACGGTGACATTCCTGGTGTCCGCTTCAAGGTCATCAAGGTGAACAACGTCTCGCTCGACATGCTCGTCAAGGGCAAGATCGAGAAGCCGATGAGGTGATGACGATGGTAGACGAAATTACCGAAACCACCGTCCAGTCCGAGGACGAGCTCGCCGCCATTGCGGCCGAGGAGACGCCTGAACCCGAAGTGCCCGAGGTTGAACTGCCTGCCACGCCCCTGTTTGGCAAGTACGAGGCCGATGGCGTGGAAATCCGCGACCCCGGCTTGGCCCGCTACATCAAGCTCACGCTGATCGGCCTGCCGCACTCCAGTGCGCGCCACGCCAACAAGCGCTTCGCCAAGCAGAAGACCAACGTGGTCGAGCGCCTGATCAACAACGTCATGCGCTCCGAGGTCTACAACGGCAAGAAGGGCAAGGCCTACGCCGTTGTGGAGGATGCGTTCCACCGCGTCGCCGAGAAGACCAGCGAGAACCCGATCCAGACCCTGGTGAAGGCCATCGAGAACTCGGCGCCCCGCGAAGAAGTCACCCGTCTGCGTTACGGTGGCATCAACGTCCCCAAGGCGGTCGACGTCGCTCCGATGCGCCGCCTCGACATTGCCCTGCGTAACATCGCAATGGGCGGCCTGGCTGGCTCCCACAAGAGCACCAAGCCCGCCGCGCACTGCCTGGCGGACGAGATCATCAAGGCTTCCAAGGCAGACCAGTCGTCCTTCGCGGTTTCCAAGAAGGAAGACCTCGAGCGCGTTGCGAAGTCGGCCCGCTAGGCGTCGGAGCCCGCAGGGTTCCGGCGGCGCGACTGCTGCCGCGCTCGCGCGGCAGTAGGACAAAGCGGTCCGCCTCCACAACCCGCGAGCCGGCAGCCGCCCCGCGGCTGCC
>JBFIJP010000389.1:0-3904 GCA_041600695.1 Thermoplasmatota archaeon
CCTTCTCGTGTTTGCGTTTTTCGTGATGCTGGCCGTCGTCTACCCGTTGTCGGCGGCGGATCGTAAGCGGTCGGAAATCGACAATGCCCTACCGTTCTTCATGACCCACTTCGGCGTGCTTTCGACGAGCAACATGCCCCGAACCGAGGTGTTTCGGATGCTGGGCACGAAGACAGAGTACGGCGCGTTGGCCGACGAGTTGCTGCGCATTCATTCGCTGGTGGAGGACTGGAACATGAGCCTGCCCGAGGCGTGCCGTTTCGTTTCGCGGGCCACGCCTTCGCAAATTTTCAGCGATTTCCTGGAGCGTCTTGCCCACGCCATGGAGACAGGCCACGCGTTGGAGTCGTTTCTTCGCAGTGAACAGGATGTGGTGATGAAGGAATACGCCACGGTGTACGAAACGGCCATCTACCAGATCGAGAACTGGAAGGACATCTACGTCTCTGTGGTGATGAGCGGGGCCTTCTTCGTGATCTTTGCCGTCATCACGCCCATCATCACCGGCAGCAGCCCGGAGACGCTGCTGATGGGTGTGTTGGCCTTCGTGCTGTTCATGGAGGTTCTTCTGGTCATGCTTCTCAAGGTGCGTGTGCCCCACGACCGGCTGCACCACCGGCTGCCCATCCATTCCGTGGAGAAACGATCCGTGCGGCGGTTGGTCTTGGCGACCAGTCTGGCGGCTGGCGGGCTGTTTCCCCTGTTGTATCTGGTTCTGGAAATTCCGCTCGAATTCGCCATCATTGGTGCCAGCGCTCCGCTGGGTGCGGCGGGGCTCATGGCGCGACGAATGGAGGATCGTATCAAACGCCGGGAGGACAATTACAGTGCTTTCATCCGGTCCGTGGGTGCGTCGGCGGCGGCCCGTGGGGGATCCCTGCGCGACGTTTTGCGTTCGGTGCGGCGGCACAACTTCGGACCCCTAACCGAACTGGTCCACAACTTGTTCAGCCGGCTGACGTGGCGGTTGGACGACCGCCTGGCGTGGAAGCATTTCAGCGCCGAGAGCGGCAGCAACCTCATTGATTCCTTCAATGACATGTTCGTTGAGGGCGTCAACACGGGAGGCAAGCCCGACCTGATCGGGGAGATCATCAGCCACAACGTGGTGCGAATCATGAACCTGCGCAAGGCCCGCTATTCCACGGCGGGGACCTTCCGCGGAAACGTCATTGGCCTGACGGCGTCCATGGCGTTCGTCATGTTCCTGGGCGTCGGGATCCTGGGCATCCTGGGCGATATCTTCGCGACGGCCGGCACCAGCGACATCGACCCGGATCTGGCGCCCGTGCAGGTCAACTTCGACGTGGACCTGGTGCTCGTGGAGGAGTTGATCTTTTGGCTCATCGTCTCCCATTGCCTGCTGGCCGGAATCATGTTGAAGATGGTCGACGGCGGATCGACGCCAGCCGGCCTCAGCACTTTCCTGGTGCTGTTGTGGCTCTCCATCGGCCTCGCCTACCTCAGCCAGCAAGTGATTCCGAACCTGTTCAGCATCGGCGGTCAGGGGTAGCGGCCGCGTCGCGGCGGCGGCTGGCAACGCAAACCGTTCTAGGCGGCAGCGCGTCGGCGACCCCGTGTTCCGGGGCCTGCCCGTCGTCATCATGATCGTTGTCACCGTTGCAGGTTGCCTCGATGTCGTCGATCCAGGCGAGGACGCAGAAACCGTATCGCCCCAAGCCCCGACGCCAGAGCCCGACGCCGAGCAAGAACCCCCCGGGCCCGATGATGATCAACGCGATCCACCACCCGGACCATTGAGTGACCGAAAGTTGTTGGATGCGGCGTTGTCGTTGATTCATGCTGAAGCCCCAAATGCTACCCTGGCAGCGGCGCGTGGGTGGGGCTTCATCAACCAAATCGACGCAGGCGAATACAACAAAACCCGGTGGCGGTTTGCATTTCATGACCCCGGGGGCACCATGTACATCGTCGACTACGACGGTGAACGCCTGCAACGTCCCATCGCGCAACACTACGGCACCATCCTGGGCGTCCAAGGCGGCCTGGAAGATGAGCCGGTGATTGGATTGGATGAGGTTCAAGCCTTGCACCAAGACATGCCGAGCTACCCAAGCACAGGCCAGCGCTCGGATCGGGGATTCTACTGGCTCGAATGGATCGAAGGAAAGCCAACCTGGATTTTCACGTACAACGACAACGTAGGGGGGATGTTTCACAGTCGCATTGACGCCTACAACGGAACCCTACTGGAGGAACCGCCCACGCTGGATTTCCACGAAGCCTACACAGAAGCCCGCGCCCGCGCCCAGTCGTGGACCCCGGACGCCGTTTTGACTTACGTTGCAACCAGGGAGGATGGATATGGAGCCATTGATGGCCACACACGCGCGTACTGGTATGGGCAAGTGACGTTGCTCCAACCAGACTACCATGAGCGCGACGGGCGCGCGTTTGCTTGGACGATGGAATTCCACTCACCCTCCCAAGGCAAAGGAAACACGTTCGTCGTGCGCGCCGATGGCACCCACTGGCAAGGCGAAACCCAAGATCACAACTACAGCAAGCACCCCATCGACCCGTCCAGGGTCGTCAGCAGCTACCAAGCGGTCCAGGCCGCGTATCCCGATGGCCCCGGAGGCCCGTACGAATTGGACCGTTACAAGGGAGATGTCTACTGGCGCTTCACTAGTGGTCTCGGGCAACACGTCCAGACGAATACGTACGTCCACGCGGCCACTGGCGAACGCACGTGGCCGTGACCCGCGCACGACACAAACCGTTCAAGTCCAGGTGGGTTCCCAGGCGCCATGAAGCAAGTGCTGTGCGTCTTTGCGCTGGTTGGCCTTGGCCTGGCAGGCTGCATCGGTGACACCGAATCGGACGACCCGCGACCCGCCGTCGCGACCCTGTTTTGCCCCGGCGGCGTGTGCAACATCCAGGCCACCGTCGACCCTGAAGCCCGGCAGGCCAACGAACTCAGCATCGCCGTCAACCCGACGAATCCACTCAACATCATCGCGTCCGACAAGGACTACACGCCATCCGAGGCCGGCGATTGTGTTCGCGACGGCATCTACGTCACCCACGACGGCGGCCTCACCTGGGAGAACAGCAACGTCCCCGGCAGCCCGTGGCGCCTACTGGACGAGCCGACCACGTTCGAGCCCCACCCGGAACTCAGCGGTTTCTGGTGCGTCACCGACCCCGTGGTCGCCTTCGGCCCCGACGGCACGGCTTACTGGACCATCATGCCCTACCAGTGTGACGCCGTGTCCGGCAGCAAGACCGGCGACGGCGTTACCCCCCAGGGCGGCTTCAACGACTGGTTCTGGACGTGCAGTTCCATGTACGTTCTGGTGTCCCACGACGGCGGCAGCACCTGGCCCGTGGTTGAGGAAGTTGCTTTCGGCCCCCGCCTGGAGCACGACAAGCAGTGGCTCAGCGTCGCCCCCGACGGCACGGTACTGCTGTGCTGGGACCGCGATCCCACTTACCAGATCGTCAGCGCCCTTGACCAAGTGGCTAGCCAGTTGACGGCGCCGGGCTACATGGTTTGCTCCACCAGCACGGACCAGGGCCAAACGTGGGCACCCGTCACCGACGTCAACCCCGACGGCACCTGGGACGGCTTCCTGCCCTGGGTGGACTGGGATGGCCAAAGCCACGCCTGGATGGCAGCCCTCGACTCATCCGGCAACGTCATCGTCAGCCACTCCGCCGACGGCCTCGCCTGGGACGAGCCCGTGACCGTTGGCAGCTTCGTCAACCCGCCGCCCAGCGGCGCCTTCGGCTGGCCCGCCCTCAACGGGTCCGCCTTCCGCAGCTTTGCCCTGCCCAGCCTCGCCGTGGACCGCAGCGACGGCCCCTACAGCGGCGCCATCTACGTCACCTGGATGGACCACAGCGGCTCCGACGCCGAGGTGCTCATGACCGTCAGCCA
>JBFIJP010000390.1:0-3903 GCA_041600695.1 Thermoplasmatota archaeon
AGCAGTTACAGTTCACAGAACTCACAACGGCTCGACTTCGGCCTCGGCGACGCGGCCACGGCCGATCGAATCAAGGTCCACTGGCCCGACGGCGGCATCTCCGAATACCGGGATGTGGCAGCCGGCCGGGTCCTGCGCCTCGACCGCACCCTTGGCATCGTGGAAGACACCCTGGCGCCGCACACCACGCTCCTTCTCAACGGCGTGCCCAGCAGCCAACTGGCATGGTCGAGCGCGCCCAGCGTCGTGCTCGACACACGCGACCGCAACGTCGGGGCACCGGCCTCGGGCGTCGACCGCGTCGAGTTCCGCCTGGACGACGGCCCCTGGCAGGTTTACCATGGCCAGACGATCCACCTCGACGGCGCCGGGCGCCACGAAATCGGAGTGCGCAGCATGGACCGGGCCGGCAACCAGGAGCCAGCCCGCACCCTGGAGTTCTTCGTCGATTCCACGCCGCCAAGGGTTTCCCACGCCCTGACCGGGCCAGCAGGGGAGGCCAACTGGTGGCGGGGTCCGGTGCAGGTCAGCATGCAGGCCTCCGACGACCTCAGCGGTGTTGCCCAGAGAGTTTACCGGGTGGACGGCGGCCCCTGGCTGCCGTACAATGGGGCTTTTGACGTGTCGGGCGACGGCGTGCACGAGGTGCAACTGGGTGCCGGCGACCGGGCCGGCAACCGCATTGAGGCGACGCCGTTCACGTTGGCCATCGACGAGTCGAGCCCCAACGCCCGCATCGACCGCCCGGCTTCCAAGACGGCATACGCAGGCGGCATGGAAGTCCCTTCGCGCGGCAACGACCGGGCCTTGCTCGTGTCCTTTGGCCCACCCGTCGATTCCGGGGTGTTTGAGGTCGTGGCCTCCGCTTCTGATGCTCTGAGCGGCATGGACCGGTTGGAATTCAGAGTGGACGGCGTTCTGCGCCATACGGATACGGAAGCGCCGTTCACATGGGATTGGCCAGCCGCCCAAGAGGCACCGGGGGAGCACCGGCTTCGCGTGGATGCCTTCGACGCTGCCGGCAACAGCCAGGTGCGGGCCCTTACAGTCGTCGTTGCCTCGGACGTGTAGGCGGCTTGGCTGGCCGGGCCGGCAAGCCGCCTGCTGCGAGCCACCTGCGTGGCCAAGGCCCGGCCCGTGCCGGACACGGCATGCGGGCCGGCAACATGGGTCGCGATCAGTGGAACGGCCTCGAGGTCGCCAACGACGCACTCTGCCATGCCGGCCTGCCGCCGCACAGGGCAGGCCAAAAGCGCGGCGCGACTGGCACGCGGGGGCGGTCCGCGATCGCTGGTCCGCGGCCCTCCCGAGCCGCCGCCAAGGGGCCAGCCCTGCTCGGTCGGCACCCGGCAGACCCGCTCGCCAACCAGCAGTCGAACCGCCCGCAGCCCGGAACCTTCCCGGGTCGGCGTCCCCAGGCGCCACCGCAGCCACCCCTGCCTGTTGGCGCACGGGACGACGACCGGGTCTTCCGGCAGAGACCGGGGGCGCGCAGCCATGACCAGTTTCGCCGCCTGCCAAGGGCACGCGGCGCGGCCCGCGCCCGCGGACCCATCAAACATCGTGTCAAAAACAGGGTGGGATGAGGGGGATGAATGGATTGCTTGCGGCTTAGATGGCAGGCACTTCGGGGACATCAGCGGCCGGCGCCTCAGGCGCCTCAGGCTCCTCAGCCTCCGGCGCGGTGGAGGAAACCACGGTCGCGTCGAAGTCAAGCTGGTCCTGGTTACCCAGGCGGTCGAAGAACCGCAGCGTCACCGAGTGGCCACCGGCCGCGTAGGACGAGGTATCCCACGTGAACGTGAAGCGACCATCTCCGCCGGCCTGATCCCCCAGGACCGACCCGTCGACGATGAACTGCACGTTCTTGGTGCCAGCCAGGTTGTCCGCGACATCGACCACGAAGTCGACGACGCCCTGAACCACCACGAAGGGCGTGAAGTCCACGCTGGCGGCGTCCGCCGATGCACCGCCGGGGACAGCAGGCGCCTCGGGGGTGTCCGGTGCGTCAGGTGCATCCGGCGCAACCGGTGCGTCGACCCCCTCGGTCTCCGGTGCCTCCGGCGCCGAAACATCCGTCGGATCGGAGGGGACCATGTCCATGGCATTCCAGACCGGCTGAGCGACCCCGTAGCGGGGCACTTCGGGCACGTCGGGAACACCGGGTGCCTCAGGGGCGTCCGGCGCATCCGGAACGGCGACGCCGTTCTCATCCAGGACTACCTGCACCTCAGGAGGCACATCCACACTGGGCGCCTCCACCGCAGGGGCGTCCGGAGCCGCCGGGAAGGTCACCGAGGCACTGCTGGTCTGCACGACCTGACCGGCGCACGGGTCGCCCGCGGTGGCGCCGGGAGCACTGTATTCCGGCTCTTTGAGGGAGGGAGCATCAGGGGCGCCGGGCATGGCGTCCTGAACTTCGGCTGGCATGCCGGGCGTGGTGACGTCCGCCGGCGGCTCGGGCGTGTCCGGAACGCCCGCCATGATCGCGGCCAACTCGGTCATACCCGAGGCGAAGGCGGCATCCAACGTAGCGCTGGACGAAGCAACCGGCAGGGAAGCCATTTCCGCCGATCCCTCGCGAGCGCGGGGGTCGCCGTCACAGGTCTCAATGCCGTACTGGCCGGCGCTGGCCGAGTTGGACTCGGGGCTGACCATGTCGCCCACCGGGCCGGTGTTGTCCAGGATGAACGTGCGGCTCTTCTCGGTTACGAGGCCAACGTTGTCGACGGTTCGGTAGGTGAAGGTGTGGACGCCGTCGTCTCCCTCAATGGTGGCACCGCCTGCGGCAGATTGCCACGGGCCGTCGTCGACCCGGTACTGGATGACCGAAACGCCGGAGTGCGCGTCATCGCCGACGACGCTGATCACAGTATTGCTGGTCACATATTGGCCATCAACGTAGGGGCCAGCGACGTTCGAGATGGCGGTCGTCGGCGGCGTAATGTCAATCTTGACCGTCGGGCTCGTCATCCATCCCGTGGTCCCCGAGTGGACGTGATTGTAGGAGCTGTCGTGCCAGTGCCAACTGACGCACCACCCGAACACTTTCCGGTGACAGTGGTTAGAGCCCTGGCTGTGCCAGTGGTCCACTGTGTAGTGGGCACGAACCTTCTCACTGTAAACGCCCGAGTCAAGGGTCGGATGGTGTTCCCAAGACGTCGTTGACATCGGCGGCGCCCAACTGGGGTCGATATCAAAGGAACTCACGCGGCAGTGCCCGGTTTCGTAGAAGCGCGGGTGATTGTGGCGCGTCCATTGATCTGCCGGGGCATGTCCTCCGTCCGCACCTACGGACAGGGAGCAAGTGTGTGCTGCGACTACATTGGGTGTTATGGCCAACAAGCCGAAGACCATGGCAATCGCTACCGCGACCGCCGTTATGCGGTGTATTATCATAATCCAACCTTCCAACCTGGAAGCAGCAATTGAAACGGCGGGGTGAACCCCGACCACTCCATGCGCCGACCCCCATTGGTTAGCTTGGCACTACATTATAGTGCTAACGGCGAAGTGGGTTGATCGCCCCCGGCGCCGCGTGCGCCGGGGGGCCGGCCCTTGTGCGTCAGGATAACCGCGCCGCCCATCACACTCACCTTCAGCAAGCGGTCACCTCCGCACGACCCTACTCGGGGCTCGCTTTCGTCCGCTCCTGAGACAGGTCGTGGAGCCGATGGTACCGGTCTGCAACCGGCAGTCGCGGCCGCACCACCCTATTCGGGTCCGGTCTTCGTCCGGACCTCAAGAGGTCGTGGCGTCGATCGCACTCGCCTGCGGCGAGCGGTCCAGACCCCACGGCTCTACTCGTTGCTCACTTTCGTTCCCACCTCGTAGAGGTCGTGGCGCCGATCGTACCGGCCTCCAACCGGCAGTCGCGGCCCCACGGCTCTACTCGTTGCACAC
>JBFIJP010000391.1:0-3901 GCA_041600695.1 Thermoplasmatota archaeon
ATGCATCCGGCGCCCAATCTCAGCATACGACAAGGGCCCCTCCCAGTGCTTCAGATTCTCCACAAGGATGCCCTCGACCTCCAACAACGTCGATAGCCGCGGGTTCGCATCCAACGGCAGCCGGGGCGCTTCAAGCTCCACGTCTACGTATGTGTAGTTACACGTATATGTAGCGTTCGGTGACGCGGGGAAAACCACACACCCCACCAGAGCCGCCACACGCAGGATAACGGTCGCGACTTAACCCGCCGCTCGCGGAGCGAGCCCGTGAGCGGAGCGAGCGGTCGGGTTGAAGGAGTTGTTATCTGGCGACGGCCCCCGCAGGCGGCGTATCACTGGTTTGAGGGATACTCTCCAAGATAGTAGTCGATTACTCGCTCCGCGCCCACGCCGGGGTCCAATCCGGATGACACAAACGCCGCGGCAACATGTTTGCACACCTTTGACAGGTTCCGGGGATTGAGCCTAAGTGGCCGGTCGACGCGATATTTCCAGTCGGGGCAACTACAGGCCGGTGGGTCGGCGGTCGCCTCTTCGCCTTGGTATGTGGCCGAGGTCGCGCCCGCCATTTGTGACTCTATGTGGCGGACAATTCCCTCCCACTTTTCATCCATTTCCCACATGGATTCCTTGAGTTTCGCTTTTGCGAGGCGGTCTACATCCTTGAGTTCAGGCTTGGTCTTCACCCACCGGACCTGGACCGAAGCAAAACGCTTTGCTTGTTCGAGTAGAGCATCGCGGGTTTGTTCCGTATAGCCGTAGGGGTCTGGCTCCCAGGTTCCCGCAAGGAAATGGACCGGGGTCTGCGCGTCCGTAACGAGGACCACATGCTTCGCGCCTCGTTGCTCCGCTTCCTTTAGTCCTTCAACCAATGCACCCGTTTCCGCCATTTGTGACGCGCCTTTGAATTGGCGGCGAATCCTAACCTTGTCCTTAGTGCGCCTTTTTCCCGGAATTTCAACATGCCATGCTTGGGTGGCGATCTTACCCATGAGTGGATGGCGCTTGTATGACGCGTCCGCCCGCACCGTGGCGACAGGCCCATCTTCCGGGTAGCCGCCAATGGAGTGGGCATAGAAGACGCTCTCGTTGACCTTAATCTGGCTGTGGTGGCGAATGCGCGAACCGTCTGGCCAGTGTGGGCTATGTCGCCAAAGGTTCTGCAAGGCACGCTCCATGTCGCCCTGCGTCAAGCCAAACACGGACTCGACTTCGTTTCCTTGGACAATCTTCCCATCCATGGCATCCCAGTCCAGGACACTGTTAGTGCTCGTATAAAAGCATCTTTACAGAAAAAGATGGCTCGGCCCCCACCCAATTTGAACCTCGGCAAGTTGGTTTTCCCGCCATCGTCGCCGCCACCGGCTTTGCCCTGGGTGAGACGCCGTCAGCCAGATAACGGCTCAACTCAGCGGCGGCGCGCAGCGCCGACCGCTGGAGTGGTTTGTTCGGTGGCCACTGGAAACAGGTCGAACGGCCTCAGGGAGCGCCTCGCACCCGAGTGCAATGGCATTCGGCGGCTGGCAAGCATTCAGGTTTGTCTGCCAAAGTCCACTTTCCTTCTGCAAATCATTCCTCGCTGGAGACGCTCAAGTGGAGGAAGTCAACCTGATATGACTCCTCGGGATCGTTCCGGTAGGCCTCGAACCAGAGACCTTGGCTAACGTCCAGTGTGCGGCTGAATGAGCCCGATAGATGACGCGTGCTCCCGCCATTCTCGCCCCAAGCCGCGCCCCAGGCGCCGTCGTCCCCGATGCGAAGCTGGGCTGTGAACAATTCGGCCTGCCCGAAGGCGTTGGCGCGAAGACGATCGACAGTTTCGCTTCCAAACCAGTCTCCTTTGCGGTGTGCTTGGAAGCCTACCATGCCCCCACTGTTGTCGAACGTCTGGATGCCAAGGCAGGTGTCCTCATCGCAAACGAACCACCCCGGATCGGCATCGGCGGTGAGCGGGGCCCACCCTAGCGTGAACTCTACCGCGGCTGCGGCACTAAATTGGCCGGCTACAGCGATCGGGGTCCGGAACAAGCGTGCCGCCATCGTCGTGCCGCTATCGAACGTCAGGCGATCGGCAGCTGCATCGAAGACGCGTGGTTCGCCGAACTCGGCATGGGAGTCTAGCCAAGCGGCGTCCATGAAGCGCTTCGTCGAATAGCTGGAATCGCCTTTGCAGTCGCCAACATCTACGGCACCATCACCATTCGTGTCCTCCGTTAGCAAGTCGCCAAGGCCATCCCCATTTGTGTCCCAGCAGTTGATGCCGTCAGTGCCACTTGGACCAGTGTTCCCACGCGGACCTTGCTCGCCGATGGGGCCACGCTCGCCCTGAGGCCCTTCTGCTCCGGCGGGTCCTCTCTCACCTTGGGGTCCGGAAGGGCCCGGCTCACCCACGGCCCCAGCCGCCGCTAGCAGTTCCCATCCCCGGCCGGGCGGCGCCTCAGTGGTGGTGGCGGTGGCCACATAGGCGCTGCCCGCCCTTTCAACTGCGTCATCAGGCCCGTAAGATCGCATTGAATCCCATGCTCCGCGCCAAATCAGGCCGCGCGGGCCGACTGGACCTTCGCCGCCCTGTGGGCCGGCAGGTCCGGTTGCTCCCGGTGGGCCCTGGTCGCCGCGTGGTCCAACCGGCCCCTGCGGGCCCGTTGCACCCGTATCACCTCGTGGCCCCGTCAATCCCTGCGGGCCAACAGGCCCAGTTTCACCGCGGGGGCCGACGTTCCCTTGTGGACCCGTCAACCCCTGAGGGCCCACGGATCCCTGCGGCCCTATGGCGCCTTGCGGACCCTGTGGTCCCACCGGACCTGGTGGTCCCGGCTCCCCGCGGCACAGGGAGTCTGCTTGCTGGCAGACTTGGACGCCGGCCCACAGCAGGCGCCCATCATCGGTGCCGGTGAGGCGGCGTTCGTTGAAGATCACGGCGTTTCCTTGCATGTCAAGGCTACCAGTCATCTTGTCCCCCTGAATGTCCACGTAGGGGTCCTCAATGGTCACGCCCAAGGCCAGTGGACTGGCGAGCAGTAGGGCGGTGAGCGCTACGATCGGGCTTGGAATGTTCATGGGTCAACCACGCTCCGCCTGGGAATGCGGTTTCGGTATTCCGCAGTGCCGGGCGCTCACGATACTATCCCATGTCCCTTAACCCTATGCTTGGATGGACCACCGTGTCGCTGCGCGAGCCACCGAACGGCCGCGACTTAACCCGCCGGTCGCGAAGCGAGCCAGCGAGCGCAGCGAGCGGTCGGGTTGAAGGAGTTGTTAGATTGCGTCTTCTACGGCCACCAAACCTTAAGTGCTATAGCCGCCATACTACATGCTGTGACCACAATCCAACTAACGCCGGAGCGTCGGGACCAGCTTGCCCGTCTTAAGGTCGCTGGACTCACTTATGATGACGTACTGGGCTTCCTTCTTGCCAAGGTCGATGAAGAGCGGTTCCGGAAGGCAATCCTGGCTTGGGAGAAGGACTCAGTCGAGGCCATCCGGAAGAACCCGGCCAACCGCCGCATCGCATGAGTTTCGAGGTCTGGGCGGACCCGGGCTTCGATAAGGAACTGTCCAAGTTTAGCAAAGCCGACCAAAAGCAGATCGAAGCCGGCTTGGTCGCGTACGCGGCAAACCCGGTTCGCCACCCAAAGGCGACTCGGTTGGCCGGTTCAAAGGTCATCCAATCGTTCCGGTTGCGCATTGGAGGCTTTCGCGTCATTGGCACGCTCTTCACATCCCAGAAAGCGATGCTCGTCACCACGGTCTTCCGCAAGAAGCGCAACGAAGACTACGCAGCCGCCATGGTTCGGCATGAAAATCGCCTCCTCGCGCAAGTTCCCCCCGTGTCGGACTACCTAGAAGACCTCGGACTCTAGCGCCGAAGGCGCAATCTAACGGCCTCGAAGTAACCCGCCGC
>JBFIJP010000392.1:0-3900 GCA_041600695.1 Thermoplasmatota archaeon
ATACAACTCCCGTAGGTCGTTGTCGCTCAGGTCCAGGCCCAGGTCCTTTTTTCGACTCTCCAGGAGTGTAAGGGGTTTCTGGGTCATGGGATCGCCTCGATGAGCGACGGAGGAACGGCTTTGGTATAAGAGGTGCGGAAGGGTGATTTTGGGCTGGGTCTCGCACCCTACGGTGCGACACGCCTTGCTCCGTGTCCCGCTCCGTGCTCAGCCTTGGGCCCTGCCTGGCACGACACCGTTCAGCCCTTCGGGTCGATGATGGTGTCGGGCTGTGCGGGACTCGCGTCGACCATGCCACGGCCAAAGTACGCGCGCCACACCAAGGCCGCGCCAGGGATCTTCAGGAACGGCAACACCGGCGCCAGCGGTGTTGGCTGCTCCGGCCCCAGGATGAGGGCATCAACAACGGCTATGGCTGCCAGCGCGGCAGCCACCGTGGCTGCCCGCCGCCTGGCCGGACCTTCGCCGAGCCGGCTGGCTATCACGGCATACGTGATCCCGCAACCCAGCATCACGCCATAGAACGAGGCCGTCATAGCCCACCGCTGCAGCGCCGTCAGGGGCGGCTGGAACAGGAGGTTGGTTCGCCAGGTTTCGTCGAGGACGAGAACTGCCTCGCGCGACCCCAGAACGATCCCATAAAAGGTCAACAAACCAGCCACGATCAGGCTGGCACGCACACGATGGCCTCTTCCGCTGGCGACGAAGGAGGCATGGTACAGGAGCCCCCAGAGGGCGAGCGTGGCGAGCGTGGTTTCTACGATGAAAATGGAACCAAACAGCCGTGGGTTCAGATTGCCTACTGCCACGTTGGCGTTGCGCCAGGCCGTGAAGATGGCCTGAAAGCCGAACGCCAGCCACCAAAAGCCGAAGGCATGGGCGGCCACACGATGGCTTTCCGCCACCGGCGCTACCAGGAAACGACGGCCCACCAGCATGAACACCACCGCAACGGCCGCATTGGCGGCAGCATCCACGTACAAGCCCGGCGACACGGGAAAAGTGGGGCCTGCACCATGAAACCTTGCGGCATGCGGGGCAAGCGGCCCAAGGGTGCCGGGCAGAAGGCGCCCTGGGGGCGAGCGCCCGGTCGACGGGGGCCCCGGCCAGGCGATCGCCGGGAAGTCAGCCGGGGGCCCGCGCGTGGCCGTGAACCCGGTTCGGTGCGCTAGATCGGCAACGGCGCGCAAGCGGCTTGTAGGAGTCCCCAGTCGCCGGCAGCGCCCCGGGCCCAACCGCCGGGGCGGTGAACCCATGAACACCAAGATCACCCTCGCGTGCCTGATGCTCGCCGCGGCCGCCGTCGGCCTTGCCCTGACCCCCACAGTCGCTGCCGACGGTCACTGCCCGCCGCCCGCCGAACCCAGCCCCAACCCGGTGGAGGGCGCGGCCCGCACCGCCCAGGCCGCTGCCCGCAGCGCGTGCCTGACGCTCGGACTCGTGTGTGAGACCGCCGGCCTCGACGACGAGATGTGCTGGATCACGATTGAGTAGTGGTCGCCAGCCTACCCGCACGATCCTTCACCACCTCCCCCACACCGACCGTGCGCCTTTCACTTTTTGCGCCAGCGACTTATATTGACGCGGGAAATGCCTGGAGCAGGAAGGGCAACCCCCGTCCAATGGTGCACATCATGTCATGGAAACAAACCCTGGCTCTGTCCTCTTGCCTGATCATGCTGCTGGCCGGCCTTGCGCCCACGGCGGCGGCACAGAACGAAGACCCCGCTGGCCAGGTCATGGACGCGGCGACTCAACTCGCCGACGCCACGACCGAAGGGGTCCTCCGGCTGGCCGACGAGCTTCAAGCCCTGGCAAATCAAGCGGTCGGCGACGCCCTAGCCGCCCCCCACGTTGTGCTGGAGATGGTTGATGCCTTCGTGGCTGCCCTCGAAGCCACGGTGGCTGTGCTGGTTGCCGCCATCATGGAACTCGGGTTCGATGTGTTCGCAGCCGGGTGGGCGCTGCTCCTGACGCTCGTGGCCATCGCGCTGACTGTTGTCGATGAAGTCTTGCGGATCGCGCTGGAGGCGCTCACCGCCGGCTTCGTGACCTTGCTCGCGTTCATGAGTGACCTCATGGCTATCCTGGACGGTGTCGTGAACTGGCTGATCTCCGGCCCACCGCCGAATCCGGAGCCTCTGTGTCGGGCCTTGGTCGGCGGGTTCGGCGGCCTGTGTGCCCTTGCGTGACGGGGAGCGTGGGGGGCCAGCGGCCCCCTGGGCGTCATGCAGACCCTCCTGGCGGAACGGGTTAACGCGCGGGTCGTCGTGCTGGACGCGTGGGTGGCTGCCCTCGTCCAGGCGGTGGACGACCCCGTACTCGAACGCGATCAGGCGTTCGGCAACCTGCTGGGGCTGGCCGACCATGCGCGCACCACGCTGCTCGGGAACCGCCGCCGGCCCCGACGACGAGATGTGCTGGATCACGCTCGAGTACGGACCGCATCATCCAGACCGCGGACCCAACGGCGATGCCGCACGCCTATGCAGTTCTGGCGTCCCCACCTCTACCCTTTTCCACACCCTTCTCGCCGGAGGTGGCTGAATGAGCCCTTGGCATCCCGGCCAAATAATTGAAATTAGCTACATGCGTACCGCAACAGGGGAGCCAGGCCTCGGCCAGCCCCCCAGTTGGTGGATACAGTGTCCTGGAAACAAAACCTCGCCTTCTCAAGTTGCCTGATTCTCCTGATCGCCGGGCTCACTCCCGTGGCCGCGCAGGAGAACCCCGCCAATGACGTGCTGGCGGCGGTCAACGCTCTAGCGGACGACGCGCAGGCGGCGGCGGCCCAGGCGATCGACGACCTGCTGGCCGCCTGCCAGGCGCTTTCCTGCGGCCCCGGCGGCCTGGTGGGGGAACTTGAGGCGCTGGTCGCTGATTTGGTGGCAGTCGTGAATGCGATGGTTGCAGCTACTCACGACATGGTGGTCGCCATGGTCAATGAGGCCCTGCAACTGATCATCTCGATCGTGAACGCCATCCACGATCTGATCGTGACCTGCCTGAGCATCGAGTGCGGCCCCCTCGGTCCCATCTACGTGCTTTTGGATGCCGTGATCGATTTGGCGCAGCAAGTGGTGGCTGCGCTCGTGGCTGCTGTCAACGACACCCTCGTGGCGGTCGCGACCTTCGTCACCGAGCTCGTTGGCGCCCTCAACGCGCTGATCAACGACTTGCTGAGCAGGGCCCACGAGACCGTCAACGCAGCCGTGGCCGTCGTCAATAATCTGGTCGAAGGGGTGCTCGAGCTTGTGCAGCGCATCATCGACAACTGCGAGGCGGTCGACTGCGGCCCGGGATCCATCCTGTACCGTGTCATCATCCCGCTGATCGAGGCCCTGCTGGTGCTCGCCGACATCCTTGTGGACATGTTGGTCCTCCTGATCGGGGAATTGGACGCGCTGGTCAACGAGTTGCTCGTGCTGCTTGACCACACATGCAGGCTCGTGTTCGGCAACATGTGTCCGTAGGTGATCCACCCACCTCCGCCCGATGCCATGCCGGCGCCGGCGCCTGCCCCCGACGCAGTCATCCGAAGGCGCCTGGGCAGCACCCCCTATTCCCTACTCCCGTCCCTTGGTGGAGCCGCACGCCCGGGCGCTCCCACCGATGGGTCCGCGCACCGCCCGTCTGCGACGGGTGGTGCGCGACGAGCGCCCTCACGCCTGCCAGTCGCGGAAGGCCACGTAGGCCCCCTGGGTGCGCCGGTTCTCCAGGTCCATGCGCTCCGCCAGCCACTGGTACCATTCCGCCCAGCGCCTCGACCCCAGCTTCTTCCGCTTCCACTCCACATACGGTGCCAGACGGCGCCAACTCTCGCGCAGGAAGCCGCCGATGACCTGATCCACGAGGTCGAGGGGAACGATGCGGTTGTGCACCATGACTCCCAGGGACTCG
>JBFIJP010000393.1:0-3877 GCA_041600695.1 Thermoplasmatota archaeon
CGGCGAGAAGTGGGCCATGCAGGTGAAGACCGTGGCGGCGGAGCCGGCGGCCAAGTTTGCGGCCATGGAGATTGCGCCCAAGCTTCTCAAGACGCTGGCCCTGATTGCCTACCACCAGCCGATGAAGCAGTCCGAGCTGGCCGACATGATCGGGTCAAAGGTGTACGATCACATTCCTGAGTTGAAGACGCTAGGCCTGGTGCGCACCCGCAAGGACGGGCAGACGAAGATTTTGTCCGTTACGCCCCAGTTCCCCGAGTACTTCGGATTGGATGCCAAGACGCCGGACCAGATTCGGGCCCTGATGGGCAAGCTGGTGGGCATTGAGGTGCAGCCCAAGAAGAAGCGGAAGGAGGCTCGGGGTTTGGAGCAGTACGAGCCAGCCACCCCGGGCGCCGAGGCCGCATCAGCCGGGGCATCCGCGGCATCCGGGGCCCCTGCGGAAACAGCCACTGAGGCCGAAGCCACGCCCGCATCCCCGGCCCCGGGCGCCCCTCAACAGGAAGGGTTCTCGCCAGCCACGACCCAATAACCCCCCGCGCACCTCTGGCATGGGCCATCCTAGAGCGCGTGCTGCGGCCCCAGGTACCGGCGGGACCAGTGCCGGCTTCTGGTGGAGCCGTCGCCGCCGAGCCCCTTTTCTTGGCCCAGAAGCGCGCAACTGTCCCCCTGGGGCCCGCGCCCGGGCGACGCGTTGAACGCGATCAGGGTGGAAACCAGGCCGCCTGGCGGCTAAACACAATCAATTATACACGCGCACGCGTACGCGCGCGAGAGGAGGGGAGCTTGCCAGCCTGGGCGCGGCCATTGCCGTCATCCAAAGGCCATTTCCCCGTGATCAAAATCATGAGTGAAGATTCCTACGGGGCAGCAAGCATCCAGGTCTTGGAGGGCCTGGAAGCGGTGCGAAAACGCCCGGCCATGTACATCGGTTCCACCGACGAGAGGGGCTTGCACCACCTCGTCTATGAGGTGGTCGACAACTCGGTCGATGAGGCCCTTGCCGGCCACTGCTCGAGCATCCTGGTGGTGCTCCAGGAGGACGGCGGCGTTCGCGTCGAGGACGACGGCCGCGGCATCCCCATCGATGTTCACCCCAAGTTCGGCCGCCCGGCTCTGGAGATCGTGCTGACGGTCCTGCATGCAGGCGGCAAGTTTGATGAGTCGAGCTACAAGGTGTCGGGCGGCCTGCACGGCGTGGGCGTTTCCTGTGTGAACGCTTTGTCCCGCCGCCTCGTGGCGGAGGTCCACCGCAATGGCCGCCGGGTGCGCCAGGAATTCACGCGGGGCGTGCCGGACGCGGAGCTGCAGGAGCTGGGCCCCGCCGAAGCGTCGGGGACGACGATCACGTTCTACCCGGACGACCAGATCTTCGAGACGACCACGATGGATTTCGCGGTCCTGGAGAGCCGGCTGCGCGAGATGGCGTTCCTGAACGCTGGCGTCACGATCACGTTCCGCGACGAGCGCCCCAGCAAGACCGACGGCGAGCCGATCGAGGAGAAGTTCCACTACGACGGCGGCCTGAGCGAATTCGCGTTGTGGATCAACCGCAACCGCCAGGCGCTGCACCCCGAAGCCATCCATTTCACCGGCCGCAAGGACAAGATCGAGGTGGAGGTGGCGATGCAATACACGGACGCGTACAACGAGACCGTGTTCACGTTCGCCAACAACATCAACACCCACGAGGGCGGCAGCCACCTGATCGGGTTCCGTGCGGCGCTGACGCGCACGCTCAACGACTACGCCCGCAAGAACGACCTGCTCAAGGGCGTCGACGCCGGCCTGTCCGGTGAGGACTGTCGCGAGGGACTGACGGCGATCGTGTCGGTCAAGATTCCGCAGCCGCAGTTCGAGGGCCAGACCAAGACGAAGCTTGGCAACTCGGAGGTGCGCGGCATCGTCGAGAGCCTCGTCAACGAGCGTCTGGGCGAGTTCCTGGAGGAGACGCCCCAGATTGCGCGCACGGTCATCGACAAGGCGGTGCTTGCCCTGAAGGCCCGGGAGGCGGCGCGAAAGGCGCGGGACCTGACCCGGCGCAAGGGTGTTCTTGAGGGCGGGGGCTTGCCCGGCAAGCTGGCGGACTGCCAGAGCCGCGACCCGGCCCTGTCGGAACTGTACATCGTGGAGGGTGATTCGGCCGGCGGCAGCGCCAAGCAGGGCCGCGACCGCGCAACGCAGGCGATCCTGCCGCTGCGGGGCAAGATTCTCAACACGGAGCGTGCGCGCCTGGACAAGATCCTCAACAACAAGGAGGTCCAGGCGTTGATCCAGGCGGTCGGCACCAGCATTGGCGAGGATTTCAACTCTGACAAGGCGCGCTACCACAAGATCGTCATCATGACGGATGCCGATGTGGACGGCGCCCACATCCGGACGCTGCTCCTCACGTTCTTCTACCGTTACATGGCCGACCTGATCGAGCGCGGTTACATCTACATCGCCCAGCCGCCACTGTTCAAGCTGAAGAAGGGCAACGTGGAGCGGTACGTCTACGACGAGCGGGCCAAGGACCGGATGCTGGACCAGTGGGCCACCGGCCCCGACGGCCAGGTGGACCCGGAGAAGCGGGGCAAGGGCATCAACATCCAGCGCTACAAGGGTCTTGGTGAAATGAACCCGACCCAGTTGTGGGAGACCACGATGGACCCGGAGGGCCGGACCCTCCTGCAGGTGACCATCGAGGACGCGGTGCTCGCCGAGGAGTTGTTCGTGACCCTGATGGGCGACCAGGTGGAGCCGCGCAGATTGTTCATTGAGAAGCACGCGTTGGAGGCTGTCGTCGATGTGTAAGTCGAGGATCGCCGGCGCCGCCCCCGTGATGGAGGTGGTCTAGCATGGCCGACGAACCCAATCCCGAAGGGGGCGGCGCGGCCGCCCCGCCGGCTGCCCCGCCGGCTGCCCCGCCGGATGCCCCGCCGGATGCCCCGCCGGATGCCCCGCCGGATGCCCCGCCAGCAGCACCGCCATCTGACGCGCCGGCAGAACCAGGTGCCCCAGCGGATGGCACTCCACCGATTGCCGCCCGCGTGGTCGACCGGACGATCGAGTCGGAGATGCGCCAGTCGTTCCTCGACTACGCCATGTCCGTCATCGTGAGCCGGGCCCTGCCCGATGCCCGCGACGGCCTGAAGCCGGTCCACCGCCGCATCCTGTACGCCATGAGCGAGCTCGGCATGAGCTACCAGGCCTCCTACAAGAAGTCGGCCAACGTGGTCGGCGAGGTGCTGGGCAAATACCATCCGCACGGCGACTCATCCATTTACGACGCGATGGTCCGCATGGCCCAGACGTGGAGCCTGCGTTACCCGCTGGTCGACGGCCAAGGCAACTTTGGCTCCGTGGACGGCGATGGCGCAGCAGCCATGCGGTACACCGAGGCCCGCCTGGCACGCATCAGTTCCGAACTGCTCACCGACATCGACAAGGACACCGTCAACTGGGCCCCCAACTACGACGGCAGCCGCCAGGAACCCATGGTGCTGCCGGCAGCGGCGCCCAACCTGCTCATCAACGGCTCCGACGGCATCGCCGTCGGCATGGCCACCAAGGTTCCGCCGCACAACCTGCGCGAGGTCGTTGACGCCGCCATTCGGGTCATCGACGAGCCGGATGTGGAACCCATCGATCTCCTGGAGTACGTCCAGGGCCCGGACTTCCCAACCGGCGGCATCCTGTACGGGCGCGCGGGCATCATTCAGGCTGCCCTCACGGGCCGCGGCCGCGTGATCGTTCGCGGCAAGCACGAGATCGAGCAGATGGGATCGGACCGGGAACGCATCGTGTTCACCGAGATTCCGTACCAGGTCAACAAGGCCAATCTCCTGATGGCCATCGCCGAACTGGCCAAGGACAAGGTCATTGAGGGCATCTC
>JBFIJP010000394.1:0-3834 GCA_041600695.1 Thermoplasmatota archaeon
CCGGGCCTTTCATGCAAAACCCTGGAGGTGCAGCAGTAATGGCAAAGATCCTCATCGTTGCCTTGACCCCGGCAGCATGAACACGATGAGTCGCCGGCAGATGCGCGGCACCGACTGCTACTCAGCATTGGTTGCGTCGTGCTTGGTCGTCAGCATTTTCGGCAATGCGTACCAGGAGGTTGGCGTGTGCTATGGCTACATCATTGGGGCCTCGGTTTCCTGCGTGGCGGCCAGCCTGTTTGGCGATTCCCACTCCTCGTGGGAATCTTGTTCCGGCGTCGGCGTCATGTGCATCGCCGCCAGCGGCACGGGCACCAGCGAGGCGACGTTCAGGCACGAGTGCGAAGCCCCGACCATCGGCTGCATGGCCGTCCGCTCGCCCACCCAGCCCTAGCCGGGATCTGGCCGGCGTTGGCCAGAGGGCGGCCAGCCGGCGAGCGGCCCCACGAGCAATGGCGCCACCACCCGTGCCCCCTGGCCTCCCCTTTAATGCCCGGTCCCAATGCCAGCGCCGATGGCAAAGACCCGCATCGTTGCCTTGCCTGGCGATGGCGTTGGACCGGAAGTTCTGGCGGTGGGCCTGCGGGTCCTGGACGCCGTGGCCGAACGGCACAGCCTGGATCTGGATGTGCAGAGCTACCAGTGCGGTGCGCAGTACTACCAGGCGCAGGGCCGCGAGTGGGAGGAGGGTGCCTTCGAGGCGTGCCGTGACGCGGACAGCATCCTGTTGGGCGCCGTGGGATGGCCCGGTGTGAGCCTGCCCAGTGGCGATATTGCTGGCGCGGGCGTGGTCTTCGGCCTCCGCTTTGGCCTCGATTTGTACGCCAACATCCGGCCGTGCAAGCTCTACCCCGGGTTGCCGCACAAGGTGTCGGGCCAGTTCCAACAGGTGTGGCAGCCGGAAAACGTGGACATGGTCATCCTGCGGGAAAACACGGAGGGGAGCTACACGCCGACCCGGGGCATGCTCAGCCGCGGCGGCGTGGACGAAGTGGCCATCGATACGCGGGTCATCACCCGAAAGGGAAGCCTCCGCATCTCTGAGAAGGCGTTCGAGATTGCCGAGCGCCGCGCCCAGGCTCGCCGGGTGGCGGGCATCCAGCGAGAGGCCAAGGTTACTTGTGTTGACAAGAGCAACGTCCGCCGGGGCTGCCAACTCTTCCGGGCCTGCTACAACGAGGTGGCTGCCCGCTACCCGGATGTGGCCAAGGACTACGCCTACGTGGATGCCTTCTGCCTTTGGCTGGTGCGCAACCCGGAGTGGTTTGACGTTGCCGTGGCGCCCAACATGCTCGGCGACATCGTCACCGACCTTGCAGCGGCGCTACAGGGTGGTCTGGGCATGGCGGCCAGTGGCAACATCGGCGACAAGCACGCCATGTTCGAACCGGTGCATGGCTCGGTCCCCAAGCACACGGGCGAGGACGTTGTGAACCCTTACGCCATGATTCTCGCAACGGGCATGATGCTGGAGCACCACGCCAGCAAGGGCGGCGGCACCCGCTTCGCGGATGCGGCGCACACGGTGGAGAAGGCGATGGCAGCAACGGTGGCGGCCCGGACGTTCACCTATGATCTGGGCGGGGAGCACAAGTGCAGCGCCGTTGGGGAGGCCGTCGTGAAGGCCATCAACGCAATGGACTGAAAGAGGGGGTCAAGACCTTGGTGAATGCGCCAGAGCGCGCTTCCGGTCGATTGCCCCGCGGCCGCCTCCGTCATGGGGCGGCGGGACCAACCAGCGCCGAGGGATCAACGTGCGGGTAGATGAACCTCATGCTTACGGGGCCGGATTCGCCGATGGCGCCGGGGGCCGCACCTGTTCGCGGGTGCGGGTTCGCTCGTCCGGAGCCATCCCTGGCAGGGCTGTGTAGCCACCGCGTGCGCTCGCGCGGTCCGAGTGTTACCGGGCCAGGGCGGCGATGCCGGGAAGCTCCTTGCCTTCCAGGAATTCCAGGCTAGCCCCGCCGCCCGTGCTGACGTGGCTCATTTGGTCGGTCACGCCGAAGAGCTTGGCAGCGGCAGCCGAATCCCCCCCGCCAACAATCGTTGTGCCGGGGCAGGCGGCCATCGCCTTGGCCACTGCCTGGGTCCCGAATTTGAAGGGCGTCCATTCGAAGACACCCATGGGGCCGTTCCAGAGGACCGTTCGGCTGCTGGCGATGGCTTCGGTGAAGGCCTTGCGCGTCAGGGGGCCGATGTCGAGGCCCATCCAGTCCTTGTTCTGGTAGCCGATGCGCACGGCGCGGTGGGTGGCCTTGGCGTCGAAGGCGTCGGCTTCCTCGACATCGAGGGGAAGCAACACTTCCACGCCGTGTTCGCGGGCCGCCTCCAGGAGGGTCCGGGCGAGTTCGAGCAAACCCTCCTCGACGAGGCTTTTGCCCACCTCGTGGCCTTGCGCCTTGAGGAAGGTGAACGCCATTCCGCCGCCGATCACCAGCCGGTCTACCTTGGGGAGGAGTTGTTCGATGACGGTGATCTTGTCGGATACCTTGGCGCCGCCCAGGATGGCGGTGAAGGGGGATTCCGGATTCTCCAGGGCCTTTCCGAGGGCTTCGACCTCTTTCTCGATGAGGAAGCCAGCGTAGGCAGGCAGGTGGCCCGCCACCCCGGCGGTGCTGGCGTGGGCGCGGTGGGCGGTGCCGAAGGCGTCGTTGACGTAGGCGTCGGCAAGGGCCGCAAGGCGGGCGGCGAATTCGGGATCGTTGTCGGTTTCGCCTTTGTGGAACCGCACGTTTTCCAGCAGGAGGACATCTCCGTTGCCCATCTCGTCGACGGCGTTCTGGGCGCTCTTGCCGACGCAGTCGTGGGCGAAGGCGACCGGGTGGCCGAGCAGGTCGGCCAGGTGGTCGGCGACGGGCTGGAGGCTGAATTCTGCGGCGGGCTTGCCCTTGGGGCGGCCCAGGTGGCTGCACAGGATGACCCGTGCGCCTGCCTTGCGCAGGTGTTTGATGGTGGGGATGGCCGCCCGGATGCGGGCGTCGTCGGTGATGCGGGTGCCCTCCAGGGGCACGTTGAAGTCGACTCGCACGAGAACCCGCTTGCCGGCGAAGTTGCCATCGTGCAGGGTGCGGACATCCAGGGCCATGGGGCGGCGGACTCGGGGCGGCTCCATGAGGGTTGCGCCCGGCGCCGTCAGGGGACCAGGCCCAGGGCGGTTTTGGTGAGTTGGTAGTGCACCCACCGCCCCCGACGCTCTGCGTCCACGAGGCCGGCGTCGGTGAGGATGCGCATGTGATGGCTGATGGTGGCGTGGGTGAGGCCGAGGCCGGCCTGGATCTCGCAACTGCACAGGCCGGGGCTGCGTTTGATCATGGCGCAGGCTAGCAGACGGTTGGGGTCGGCGAGGGCCTCGAAGCGGGCCCGGGCGTGGTCCAATCCTGCGGCTGCGCGGGCGGCTTCGACGGTCGCGTCGAGGTTGTTGCAGCAGTCGCCGGTGGCGCGCAGGGTGCGCAGTCGTTCGGTGAGCCCGCTCACGAGGGTGCCAGGGAGGGGTCCCTTGAAAGCCTTCATGTAGATCGGCATCTACATAGCTGATGTTGATATCCATCAACATGGAGGTGAAGGATCATGGACCCCAACGACAAGCCCTGCTGCGTTCCCGGTTGCTGCTAGACCACCGGGTACGGCCAGCCTCAACCCCCTCACCCTTCAAACCCAAGCCCCATGTGCGTCCATGGCAGGCGTCATCGGACTGCGCGGGCCCGACTCCGAGCCAGGGGCTCCGCCCCTGGGACCCCGGGGCCGGCCCGCCGCTCCCGCGGCGAGCCGCCCAATGGAGGCCAGCCCATGGCAGGCGTGACCCACCCAGGGGCTCCGCGCCTGGCACCCCGAGCC
>JBFIJP010000395.1:0-3796 GCA_041600695.1 Thermoplasmatota archaeon
ACGGGAGCGTCGACGGGGTGTTCAGCAAGATCCGGCATGCCAAGAACCTGACGGGCATCGTTAATGGTCTTGCGCGCGACGGACCGGGAGAGGCCGGCGAATTCTTTGATGTCATCAGGCGTGGCCTTGGCAATGCCTTCGACCGTCTCGAAGCCGCCAGCACGCAGCTTCTCCGCTTTTTGGAGATTCATCGTCGGCAGATCTTCAACGGCGACACCGCCGGTGGCCTGGACGATGGCCTTTGCGCTGTCGATGATGGAGCCCGCGGTGCTCAGCGGGAAGCCGGTGCGCTCCGCCAGGGCTTCGGGAGTCATATCTGCGATGAGGGTAACGCTACCGCAGCCGGCTTCAGCCAGTTTCTCGGCCTTGGCAGCGCCGACGCCGGGCAGTTCGGTGAGGGGCATTTTCGACATGGTTGGACCCGTACCCAGGCAGTACCGCTGCCCCACGTAGCCGTGGCAGGAGGGGCGAGTGAAGGTACCGCCAGCGGGCAAGCCGCACCGGGGCCAGCCCTGGTGCCGGCGCCGGGGTGGCGGGCGGCCGGGCCATCGCTGCCCCGGCGGCCGCTGCCAATCAAACCCGCGCCAACCGGTTTCTGCCCCCGGGCCCTGCCATTGGGCCCTGCCGCCCAAGCCTTGCTAGCTGGGCGCTTCGCTTCTGAGCGTCGCCAGCCAGGCACTGCCCGGGCCTTGCGACCCGTGGTCCGAGCGTTTTGCCCCGCGCCCGCCGGTGCTTACCACCGGGTGCTGTACTGGCCTACGCCGTCGGGCCCTGCCGCGGTGCACGCCAAACGTATCTATCAGGCAAGCGGCTGCCGCCCCCGTGCTTCGCGCCCTGCCTCCCGTGCTATTGCTGTTTCTGGCTGGCTGTTCCGGTCTGCCGGTATTCCAAGACTATGCACCCGATCCCAACGAGGCGGACTGCCATTTTCCCGATGCGGTAGTCGGCTCCAACGCCTACATTGTGGGCGGCGTCGTGGATGGCACGGACGAACCCCTGGCCAACGTCACCCTGCGCGCCACGCCAGAAGGCGACGGAGATGTCGTGGAAGACACGACCAACGATGCCGGGTGTTTCTTCCTGAGCGTCGCAGGGGGCAAGGTGTACGCGATCCGTGCATCGCTGGAAGGCTACCAAACCATCGAGCGCCGGGGCGTGGCGGCCGAGACGGGAGAGAAGCATATCATCGACTTGCGGTTGGATTGGCGGTAGGCGCTGCGGGCCTGTCCTTGCGCCGGAAGTGGATGACCTTCTCCACCTCGCACACCACAAGGCCCTCGGCGTCAAGCCAGGCGCACGTGTAGGTGCGGTCCACCTTTCCAGCCTCCCCGCACAAGCGCCGGATTTCGTCCACCTCACCCGGTGGAATCTCCAGGCGGGCGGTCAGGGTACCCTTTCCGGGCCGCCGGAAGCGGATGGTGGCGGCCTTGTCCCACACGATGAACTCCTTGCCGAAGATATGCAGGAAGGCCAGCATGAACTGCGGGTCGAGCCCGGCATACAGGGTGCCGCCGAAGTGGGTGCCTACGTAGTTTCGGTTGCGTAGCCGGCTCTTCAGGCGGATCTCCCAGGTGTGCCAGTCGGGGCTGATGGAGACCGTCTTGACGCCCATGAAGACGTACAACGGCCATGCGTTGAGCATGCGGCGGAAGGTGGTGGGGCGCACGCGGGGGAATCGGCGGACGCCTTTTTGGCGATGCTGGGAGTTTGCCGCCCGGACCTCGAACAGGTTGCATCGCGGCGAACACGGCCGCCGCCCGTGCGCTTTTGTCCGGTCGGGCCGTCGCCGGTCGGTCTTGCCCGCACCCGTCCGGCCCGCCTGGGTCCTAACGGCCACGATCCTGGGGTCCGCCATGGCCTTCATCGATGGCACCGTCGTCAACGTGGCCCTCCCCGCCATCCAGGCCAGCCTCGGAGCGACCGTCGTCGAGTTGCAGTGGATCGTCGAAGCCTATGCCCTGCTGCTGGCCGCGCTGCTGCTCGTGGGGGGTGCCCTTGGGGACCGGATCGGGCGGCGGCGGGTGTTTGCCCTGGGTGTCGGTCTGTTCGCCGTGGCTTCCGCGGCCTGTGGCCTTGCCCGAAATCCGACGGAGTTGATTCTCGCCCGCGGCGTGCAGGGCGTCGGCGGGGCCCTCTTGGTTCCTGGGAGCCTGGCGATCCTGTCCGCCAGCTTTGAGGGCGAAGCGCAGGGCAAAGCCATCGGCACCTGGAGCGCCGCGTCGGCGCTGGCCGCCGCCGTGGGGCCGATCATTGGCGGCTGGCTGGTGGACAACCTGTCCTGGCGCTGGGCGTTTCTCATCAACGTCCCCGTGGCGGTAGTCGTCTTCATCGCCCTGACGCGGGTGCCCGAGAGCCGTGACGAGGAGGCGGCCCACCGGTTGGACCTGGCGGGGGCGATGCTGGCAACTCTCGGCCTGGGCGGGCTGGTGTTTGGCCTGCTGGAGGCGGGCACCCGCGGCTGGGATGACCCCCTGGTGCGGGCGGGAATGGTGGGCGGCCCGGCAGCGTTGCTGGCGTTTGTTGTCGTCGAGGCGAGGAGGAGTTTCGCCATGGTTCCATTGAGCCTGTTTCGCAACCGCACGTTTGCCGGCACGAACCTGCTGACCCTTCTCGTCTACGGGGCCCTCGGAGGGGGGCTCTTCTTCCTGCCGTTGAACATGGTGCAGGTGCAGGGTTACTCGGCGACGGCGGCGGGGGCCTCGTTCCTGCCGTTCATCGCCCTGCTGACCCTTCTTTCCCGCTGGATGGGTGGACTCTCGGCACGCATCGGGGCAAGGCCCCTGCTTGTGGCAGGCCCGCTCCTGACGGGGCTCGGGTACGCCCTCTTGGGTTGGCTGGGCACTCAGCCCAACTACCTTCTCCACTTCCTGCCCGGCATTGCGCTCATGGGCATCGGCATGTCGATCACCGTTGCACCTCTCACCACGGCGGTGATGGCGTCGGCGCCGCGCCACCGGTCCGGTACCGCTTCCGGCGTCAACAATGCGGTCTCCCGCACCGGCGGCCTCGTTGCCCTGGCGGCCCTTGGCATCCTGATGGTGGCCTCCTTCGACGAGGAGCTCGATCGGCGACTGGAGGATCTGGATCTCGAAGCGACCCAGCGCGCCGAAATCGATGCTGGACGTGATCGGCTGGCAGGCACGCCGACGCCGGCAGGGCTGGACGATGCCGCCGCGGCGGATGTCCGGGACGCCATCAACCAAGCGTTCCTGGCCGGCTACCGGGATGTCATGATGATGGCCGCCTTCCTGTGCGTGGGCGGGGCCGCCGCCGCGGCGGTGCTGGTCGAGAAGCGACCCTGGGTCGAAGCCCCCGAGGGTTAGTCATCAGACGGCTGAACCGGGCGCTTGGGAGGGTCCCCGCGGCCCAGGTCGTCGGGTTTGCCAGGTGCATCCGATCGATCGCGCCGGTTTCCGGCGCGCAGGCTCCCGCTGTCCCGGCTCCCGCTGTCCCGGCTCCCGCCGTGTGGGCTCCAACTGCCCGGACTGCCGCCGCGCCGCCGCACCGCCTTGCCGGCCTCTTCCGGAATGAGCACGCTCAAGGCCAGGGCGAACAGGATCGTCCATGTCAGCAGCGTCACGGGCTGGGTGCGCAACACGACCTGAAGGATGGGAATGTACAGGGATGCAATGTGGAGTCCCTGTGCCGCCAGGGCACCCCACAGAAGGAACGGATTGCGCAGGGGCGACAGGGAGAAAGCTGAGCGGCGTTCACTGCGACAGTTCCCCACGTGGACGTTCTCGAAGAGAACCAGCAGGAGCAGCGTGGCGTTGCGGGATGCATCGACGCTCCATCC
>JBFIJP010000396.1:0-3781 GCA_041600695.1 Thermoplasmatota archaeon
TCCCGCATCTCGCGGGTGCCTTCCTCGAAGGCGTAGACCCTCTGTCCAGGCTGCTGCTTTGCCACGATCGTGGCGTCCGCTCCGCTCACGGGCGGGGGACCGTCGGCCCATCAAAAGGTTGATCGACGGGGGCTCCGCCGCAAGCGGGCGGCAGCCAGAAGCTCCCGCCACCCCCGCAGGCGTGCCAGGTGGATGATGGGCACATACACCACGGCGCCGGCCGCGGCCTGGGCAAAGAGCACCACGATGGCCGGGCGGGCAGACAAAACGTCTCCCACCCACCAGGCGGCGGCCAGCATGGGTGCCGTGGCAGCCAGGGGGCCAACGAAGGCGCGCCCCAAATCCCGCATGGGGAAACCGATCAGCCGCCCCGCGAGCCACACCTGCGGAATGCCATTGATGAACGCCACCGCCAGGAGCGCCCACGCAACGCCCTGGAGGCCCCACTGAACTCCGATGACAATGCCGGCTGCCGCCACGACCCGGGCGACGATACCCAGTTTGAGTTGGATGTCGGGTCGGCCCTGGCTGAGAAACAGGTTCCCGAACAGGTTGCGGATCACGACCGCGAGGCTGGCCACCGCCATCAGGCGCAGCAGGGGGGCCACCTCAGTCCACTGGGGACCAAAGAGGGTCAGGGTGAAGGATTCGGCCACCACCGCCAGGCCCAGGGTGGCGGGCACCGCCATTACGGCGGTCACGCGCAGTACCTTCCCATGGGCCGACCGTAGTACCGGATGGTTATCCTGGGCTTTGGCGTAAGCCGGAAACAGAACCCGGCTGACCATGCTGCCAAAATTGGCGACGGGCTGGAGGAGGATGGCGTAGGCCCGGGTGTAAACGCCCAGCAGCGTCGTGCCCAGGAGCTTGCCAATGAGCAGATTGTCCAGGTTGTAACTCCAGTACGCCATGACGCGCGACCCGAAGGCGTTGGCGCTGAAGCTGAGCAATTCCCGCAGGGCGGCACCGGACGGGCGACCCCGTGGCCTCCAATCGCTGACGGCCCACAGCAGGACGCCGGAGACAACCGGCAGGGCGACCACCTGGGCAGCCAGGGCCCAGGGCCCATAACCCATCCAGGCCAGCGCAATGGCCAGGGCGGTGGTGCCGGTAAGGCTGACCAATTCAATGATCGTGAGCGCCCTGAACTGAAGCTCCCTCTGCAAGACGCTGCGCTGGACGATGTTGATCGACGAAAACAGCATCGCGATGCTCGTAAAGATCGCCAGATCCACCAGCAGCGGTTGTTCGAAGAACCGCCCCACCACGGGTGCTGCGGCCATGAAGAGCAACATGAGGCCGCCGCCGACGGCCACGTTGAACCAGAAGACGCTGGTGGCGTGCTCCTGGCGCAGGTCGCTGCGTTGGATGAGCGCGGCACCGAAGCCGAACGTGGCGAAAATCTGGATGAATTGCTGGAAAACCAGCACCATGGCGACCAGACCAAAAGCCTCGGGCGTCAACAGACGCGCCAGGACCACGATCTGAATCAGTTGGAGGACCTGCCGGCCCACCTGCTCCATCATGGTCCACCGAATGCCACGGATGGCCCGGGATTGCAAACCCTCCTGCGCCATGGCGGCGCCGACCGGATCGCTCACGCGTCCTTGGGTTTGGGTGGCCTGAAGCGGGGACCCAGTACCTTGCCAAACGGCTGGCCGGCGATGATGCTGTTCTCCGGGAACGAGTCCTTGACCAGCGTGTTGAGCAGCACGGCGCTGCGGCGAGGAATGTGCACGCCGGGCAGGACCACGGCATTGGCGGCCAGGCCCGTGTTTTCACCAATGGTGATGGGTCCGACGTACATGTGCTGCCATTTCGGATCCCCGCGGGGCGTTACCAGGTAGTTGGTATTGGACGGGTCGGCGTCGCTGCCTGCCGTGTTGGTGATGGAATAGATGCGCACGCCCGCGGCGAAACCGACGAGGTCGCCAATCTGCACGCCGCCAGCACCCAAAATGAGGCTGTAGGGGCCAAGGTGCACGCTCTTGCCAACGGTCACGTACCCCGGCTCGCCCTCATAGTTTGGGTTCGGGAATTGGACGGACGGCCGCCCCTGGGTCTCCGGGCCCGCCAGGATCATCACGCCGCGATCCACCCAGGCGTTGTCATCGAGGCTGATGTATTCCGGATTCTCGAAATAGGCCCCGGGATCAATGCGAACATTTTTTCCCAGGAACTTAAGGCGCTTGCGCCAGAACTTGCGCCGCAGGTTGTAACCGGCCTCACCCGGCATGTACGTAATGACCAGTTCCCGCAGGCCCCGGGCAGAGTTTGTCAGCTTCTGAATCGTGCCCATGGTTTCAACAGCCCCGGGAAATTGATGCAGCGTGCAATTGCCTCGTCCGCGTTCGGGCAGCCCTCCACGCGCCGGTCGCCCGGGTGCAAGTGGCTGGTGAACCAGACGCCTGGCAGGACGCCAACTTCGCTCACCGCCCACCTCCTTTTGATCTTTCTTTCTGGAGGCACGAGCACCGGATAGCGCACATAGACCGGTTCGGCGCCTGGGCCGGGGCAGGGAATCCGGAAGTCGTGCGCCAGGCACCACTGCCCGATGCGCTGGGCATTGGCCCGCCGACGCGCATTGAGCACGTCGAGCTTTCGCAGCTGGCGACGACCCAGTGCTGCAAGGGGCGCGGGTAGTGGGTGGTAGCCCTGGCTGGGGGCACCGCCTTCGTGTTCGTCATCTAGCGTTGACACCACGGCGTTGGCCTCAAAGTAGCGCTGGAATGCCGTCTCGCGACGGCGGGGGCGCAGGGTCCGATACCGCTTCCACAGCAAATCCACCATCGCCAACAGCGCATCCGTGCGATCCGGGGGCAGCGGCTCCAGGCGCTCCTGATAAGCACGCAGCCGGGCGGCCAGCGCGTCATCATTGCTGACCGCAAGGCCTCCCTGGACCGTCGTGAAGGCTTTCGAGACTTCACTGGAGTAGATGGAAAGGTCGCCGAAATTGCCAATCTTGACGCCATCGATGGCGGCACCCGTGGACTGGGCGCAGTCCTCAATTACCAACAGGCCGCGTTGGCGGGCAAATTCGACGATGCGCCGTGTGTCCCGCGCAGGAATTCCGTACAGATGCTGCAACAGGATCGCCTTGGTTGCGGACCCGACGCACGCCACGACAGAGGCGAAGTCAGGGCCATACGTGTCCAACTCGATATCACAATAGACCGGCCGCACGCCTGCGTTCTCAAAGGCATTGGGCACCACGGTACACGTGTAGCCCGGCATCACCACCTCGTCCCCCGGCCCAAGGCCGGCTGCGTCAATGCAGGCAGCAAGCGCCACCCGGCCCGCGATGAAGCTGACCGCTTCCCGGCTGCCATTCCAGGCCGCGAACTCGGCCTCGTACGATGCCACTTCTGCCGGGCCCACGAGATTCGGCCGCCACCGCAGCCGCCGGGCCAGCCGCCGGTCGCCTCGGTCGAGTGTCATGCCAATCAAGCTGTCGAAGCGGTGCAGGCCCAGGATCTTGTTGCCTGCCCGACGGAGGCGGCCAAAGGGGACATCCGGCGGCGGTAGGGTCATGCCACGCATGCCTTGACGGCGGCAATGACATCGGACACGTCCGCATCCGTCAACTTGGGCGACAGGGGAATGCTGACCGTCTGGCGCCCGATGCGGGTGGCTTCCGGGTAGTCCTCGGGGCGCCACCCAAAAGTCTCCCGATAGTAGGGGTGTTCGGGCATGGCAAGGTAATGAACGCCCACGCCAATACCCTCGCCCGTCATGCGAGCCATGAAGCCATCCCGCTCGACGCCAGCCTCGGCCTCGTCAA
>JBFIJP010000397.1:0-3768 GCA_041600695.1 Thermoplasmatota archaeon
AAGTTCTCGTACAGGGCATGGACTTCCTCAACGGGTCGGCCCTTGACGGATTCGGTCAGCATGGACGCGCTGGCCTTGCTGATGGCGCAGCCGTTGCCCACGAAGCCCGCTTCGACGACCTTGCCGTCGTCAACCCGGAGGTCGAGCGTGATCACGTCGCCGCACAGCGGATTCTGCCCGTCAGCGGAATGATTGGCGCCGTTGATGCGGTGGAAGTTGCGTGGGCTGCGGTTGTGGTCCATGATGACCTGCTGGTACAACTCGCGCATTTCAGGATTCAAGGAAACAACTCCTGATCTTGCACGGCGGCCACACGGGCGTCGACCTCGGCGATCGTTCTGGCCGCTGGCGCGGCCAGTAGTCCCGCCGACGCGATCATGCGAACATCTCCTGAACGTCCTTCACAGCGGCCACCAGCGCGTCGACCTCGGCGCGAGTATTGTAGGCCCCGAAGCTGGCGCGGGCGGTTGCCGGTACGCCGAAGCGCTCCATGACCGGTTGTGCGCAGTGGTGGCCGGTGCGGATGGCCACGCCGTGCTGGTCCACGAGCGTGCCAATGTCGTGGGGGTGCACGGCGTCCAGCACGAAGCTGACCACGGCGGCCTTGTGGGGCGCGGTGCCGATGATGCGGAGGCCGGGCAGGCGGCCGAGCTGTTCTGTGGCGTATTCCAGCAGATCGTGCTCGTGCGCGGCGATGGCGTCCAGCCCCACCTCGTTCAGGTAGTCGATGGCGGCGCCGAGGCCAATGGCTCCGGCAATGTTAGGGGTGCCTGCCTCGAATTTGTACGGGATTTCATTGTACTGGGTGCCCTTGAAGCTCACCGAGCGGATCATGTCGCCGCCGCCTTGGTACGGGGGCATCGCCTCCAGGTGCTCGGCTCGGCCGTACAGGGCGCCGATGCCGGTGGGCCCGTACATCTTGTGGCCGCTGAGCGTGTAAAAATCCGCGCCCAATTCGGCGACGTTGACCTTGAGGTGGGCGGTCGCCTGCGCCCCATCCAACAGGATCGGAACCCCGTTGGCGTGAGCGATCTCCACCAGGCGCGCGGCCGGATTGATGGTTCCCAGGGCATTGCTCACGTGGACGATGCTGACGAACTTGGTCACCGGGCTGAACAGCGCCTCGTAGGCCGCCATGTCCAATTGGCCGTCGTCCGTGACGGGGACCACCTTGAGCACGGCCCCACTGTGCTCGCAGAGAATCTGCCACGGCACGATGTTGGAGTGGTGCTCCATCTCGCTGACGATGATCTCGTCGCCGGGGCCCACCCGCTCACGCACGAACGTATTGGCCACCAAATTGATGGCTTCGGTGGTGCCGCGGACGAAGACGATCTCCCGCTCCTTGGCCCCAAGGAACTCAGCCACCTTGCGACGGGCGCCCTCGTAGGCTGCCGTCGCACGCTCACTCAGGGCGTGGACGCCACGGTGGACATTGGCGTTGTCGTGCTCGTAGTAGTGGTTGACGGCGTCGAGCACCTGGCGGGGCTTCTGGGTGGTTGCCGCGTTGTCCAGATAGGCCAATGGGCTGGTGCGAATCTGTTGGTGCAGGGCCGGGAAATCGGCCCGCACCGCGGCAACGTCGTAATTGATCACTGCCTGGGTCATTCTTCACGCTCCTGGAACCACGACTCGATACGGTCCCGAATGGCGGCCTCAACGGCAGGCACGGCGATGCGGTCGAGCACTTCGCCTGCAAACGCCTGGGTGAGCATGGACCGGGCGCGTCCCTCGTCGATGCCGCGGCTGCGCAGGAAGAACAACGCGTTCTCGTCCAAGCGGCCGATGGTGCTGCCGTGGCGGGCCTGCACATCGTCGTTGTGGATCTCCATCTGGGGCGTCGACTGGGCGAGGGCGCCCCTGGACAGCAGCAGGTTGCGGTTCTCCTGCGTCGCGGACGTGCCCCGGGAACCCGGGCGCACGAGCACATTGCCCGTGAAGGCGCCGCGGCTCTTGCCGGACAGGACGCCCTTGTAGAGCGACTGGCTGGTTGCGTCGGGGGCGGCGTGGTCCACGCGGGTCCAGTGGTCCGTGCGCTGCTCGCCGGCCACCACGTAGAGGCCGTCGAGGACCGCCGTGGACCCCTGCTCCAGCAGCCGGGCGACATGCGTCGTGCGGCTTTGGGCCCCACCGAGGTGAAGGTTGACATCCTCGATCGTTGCGTCCCGCCAGGCCTGTGCGAGCACCGTGTGCGCCGCCGCCGCGTCCGAGGGGTAATCCTGGAAGTGGTCCCGGTGAACCCGGGCGCCCGCGTGGGCGTGGATTTCCGTCACCGCGTTGACGATGATGCCCTCGGCGTCGCCGGATTCTTCCTGGAACAGGGTCAATTCGCCGCCGTCCCGCACATGCACGAGCACGCGGTCGTGGCTGACACCGGGAGAGGTGCGGATGTGAATCAAATGGAGCGCCGCCTGGGCGCCGCGGGAGACGTCGACCAGCAGGCCGCCCTCCCACAGAGCGCCGTTGAGGTCGCTGAGCCCATCGCCGTGCTCGCCGGCCATGTCCAGGTGCTGCCGGATGACCTCGTCGTCCGAGTCCAGGGAGAGCAGCCGGACGCCCTCGGGCGCCGTGGAGAGCTCGGGCGCGAAGTGCCCGTCCACGATCACCGCACGGTGGGCAAGACCCTCAACGGCCAGGGCGTCGATCTGCTTCTCGCTAATCGGGCCGGCCGCAGCCGCGGCACCCGTAAACAGGGTCGCATCCGTGTAGAGCCAGCGCGGATCGTGCCGGGTCGGCAGGCCGTTCTTCTCGTGCCGGGCCGCGGCGGCTTCGCGGCGTTCGCGCAGCCATTGGGGCCCGCCGCCGGGCAGGGTGATCATGGTCGCCTCCGCCTTCATGCCTCGATCCAACCGTATCCTTCGGCCTCAAGCTGAAGGGCCAACTCCTTGCCGCCGCTCTTGACAATCTTGCCGCCGGAGAGAACATGCACGTGGTCGGGCACGATGTGGTCCAGCAGGCGCTGGTAATGGGTAATCACGATGGCAGCGTTGTCCGGCCGGCGCAGGGCGTTGACGCCCCCAGCCACCGCTTGCAGCGCGTCGATGTCGAGGCCGGAATCGGTCTCGTCCAGAATCGCCAACTTGGGGTCCAGAATCGCCATCTGGAAAATTTCGTTGCGCTTCTTCTCGCCGCCGCTGAAGCCGGCGTTGACCGAGCGCGTGAGCAGGTTGTCCTTCAAGCCCAGGATGGCCGCCTTGGACTTGGCCAACTCCAGGAAATCCATTGCATCAAGCTCCGACTCGCCGCGGTGCTTGCGAATCGCATTCAGGGCCTCGCGCAGGAAGTACGTGTTGTTGACGCCGGGAATCTCCACCGGGTACTGGAACGCCAGGAACACGCCCTCGCGGGCCCGATCCTCGGGGTCCATGTCCAGCAGGTCCAAGCCCTTGTACGTCACGCTGCCGGCGGTGACTTCGTAGCCCTCGCGGCCGGCGAGCACATGCGCTAGCGTGGACTTGCCCGAACCGTTGGGGCCCATGATGGCGTGCACTTCTCCTTCCGGCACCTCAAGGCTGAGGCCCTTCAGGATTTCCTTGCCGTCGACGCTGACGTGGAGGTTCTCAATCTTGAGCATGGTCAATTCCTCGTGATTTGAATGGGATGGCACCGGTTGTACGGGCGAGGAGCTATCCAACAGCCCCCTCCAGTTTGAGGTCCAGCAGGTTCTGGGCCTCCACCGTGAACTCCATGGGGAGTTGCCTGAACACTGTCTTGCAGAAGCCGTTGACGATCAGGTTGATGGCTTCCTGCTCGGACAGGCCGCGTTGG
>JBFIJP010000398.1:0-3755 GCA_041600695.1 Thermoplasmatota archaeon
CACCAGGGTGGTTCCGCCGGTGGCCATGTCGATGCCGACCTTCTCGATTTGATCGATGACGTTGTGGCTGACCGACACGGCGCCGCTGGTAACCAGGATGCCGGTGTCGGCCACCGAAATCGTGTTGCGGTCGATGTAGTCAGGGGTTTCCTGGTTCCAGATGGCCGTGGTGGCCCGCAGGACACTGTTGTCCGTGACGGGCGATTCCTGGCCAGAAGTGCGCACCCGGATGCCCACGATGGTGTCGGTCACGGTGTTGCGCTGGAATGCCAGATCGAGGGCGCTGTGGCCGTAGATGCCGCCGCTGAGCGTCGTTGTGTCGTAGTTGTTGAGCAGCCCGTCATACCGGAGCTTGAAGTCGTCGAAGGTGGAGTCGGTGACCCGCAGCGAGCGCAGGCCGATGCCCATCACGCCGAACCCGTTGTCCCTGAAGTTCCCGCCCGACACACTCACGGCGTCGCAGTCGTAGAATGTCATGACGCCCTGGGCGCTGAGGTGGCCGGCGACCATGGTGCCGCTGTCGGTGACACCCGCGAAGGTCAGGGGGCTGGCACATGCCGCGGCGTACCAGTAGCTGCGGTCGGCCGCGACCATGGTGCCGTCGAAGTTGCGCCAATCCACCCAGTTGTCCGAGGCGACGGCCAGGCTCGCCCTCGAGGCGTAGTCGATGCTGACCCCCACGGCGTTCAGGTCCATGTGGTTGCCTGACAGGGTCTTGGCGGGCGCGTCCATCAGTTCCAGGCCAGCGCGTAACGAGTCCGGCGTGGGACTGCCGAAGCCGTTGCGGTGCGCCTGGTTGTCAAAGACGTGGATGTCCACGTCGGGCGGGCTGTAGCCCGCGTGGAGGCTCGTGCGGAACACCGTGATGCCGGAGCCTAGGTTGTCGGTGGCCACGTTGTCGGCCAGGTACGTGTGGCTGTTGTGGGCGACGATGCCGTAGCCGCTGTCGGTGACCGTGTTGCGGCTGGCCGACAGGCTGGTGTGGCTGGGATTGATGCCGTCGCGCGTCGAGTAGATGCCGTAGCCACCGTAGTAGGCGCCGCTGACCGTCTGGACCCGGGTGATGACGTTGTCGTCCGCCTGGAGGGCCCCGCCGTTGGCGACCCAGATGCCCATGGCGGACATGTCCGTGACCGTGTTGCCGCGGGCCCGGACGTCGGTGACGCGCGCGCTGTACGGATACTGGGTGGCTGTAATACCATACCAGGCCCCGGCCACCGCATTGTCGTCGGCGCTACCCACCGAATCGCCAAACAGGATGCCGTACACCAGCCGGTAGCCGGGCACGGGGCCTACGGTGTTGCGCTCGACCACTGCCGGGTTGGAGGCGGCCACCGAGACGCCGGTTCCCGTGTAGCCGGCTAGCACGTTGTCGGCCACGAGTGAGCGTGTGGCCCCGGCCAGCGCGATGCCGCCGTAGTGGAAATTGGATACCTGGTTGCGCGCTACCTCGGCGTCGGGGCCCGCCGTGATGGCGACGGCCCACCGCGGACCCGCGAACTGGTTGTCCACGACCCGCACGCTAGGGGCCACGTAGCCGAAAACCCCGTAGTCGAAAGCCCAGTCGTGGCTCATCGCGTTGCGTGCAAACAGGCCGTCGGCGGAGTCATAGAGGTAGAGGCCCACGTTGACGTTGTGGAAGCTCGAGTCCTGGACGGCAGCCCCGGCCGAGCCGGGCCCGTAGGCCAGGAAGGGCGTCCAGGAGTTTTCGACGGTCATGCGGTTGACCGTCAGGCTGCCGAAGTAGTATCCGATGAACACGCCGCGCATGATGCTGTCCTCGAAGAGCGCCGCCGTGCCCGCCGCCGCCGTGATGAGGAGGGGGTAGGGATAGCTGGTGATGCCGACGGCGTTGAGGGTCGGCCCCAGGCCAAGGCCGGTCTCGACTGTTTCCAGGATGGTGCCGCTGCTCTCCTCCAGCAACGAGGGCTGGTTGGCGAGCAGCGAGCGAAGAAGGTCGCCCACGATACCGGCAGGATAGTCGTGCAGGTCATTGGCTTCGATCACGCCGCCGTTGAGGATGTTGATGTGGGGGTAAGGCTGGAGGGCATCGGGTCGCAGCGTGTAGTAGGCGGCGCCCCCGTAGCTGGCCAGTGCCCCCTCCGTCACGTACCCCGTCTGTTCGTTGCGCAGCCGCAGGCTGGCACCGTACAGGTGCAACTCGCCGCCGTCGATTGTCAGGTCCCCGAGCACCAGGATGTTGAGTAGCGGGATGTCCAGGCGCACCCCGGCCGGGATCACCAAATCGACGGGGACGACGATCTCAATGGGGTCGGGAATGACGCCCATCTGGACGGATACAGCCACCTCGGTGCTGGCGGCCTCCAGCGCTTCGATGTAGGGCATGGACGCCGCCACCTGGGCCGCCGTGGGGCCTTGCATCAGCGGCCGGACATCCTCCTCGGCGGGCACCGGCGGGCCCGCCGGGAAACTCCAGTCCGAACGAGTTGGCACTTCGGGGAGCAGCCCCTCAGGGATCGAGTCAGACCCTGTGGCCGGTTCCATTTGCGCCATCGACGCGTCGCCTCCTGTTGGTACTGCCAGCGTGGAAGCTGCCGTGAAGGCCGGTCCGGCCAGCAGCATGGCGCAGGCCAGAAGGGGTAGCAAGCGTCGGGTGCGGAAACGAATTGATTTCTCCATGTTGGACCACCCAGGTCAATCGCCACGATTCACGCAGCTATTTGGGGACGTGCAGGAAACAGCCTGCCAGACCCTGCTTTGGCTGCTTTGGCACCAGGCGTGGCGACGCAGGTGTCCCGGTAGCAAGGGTCCACGGACCCACCCCCCGGCGACCCAGGCCACCCCCGCCCGTCTCTCGCCGCGTTGCGGGCCCCCTTCGCAAGAAGCCGCAACGGCATTGGCTACGTTTCAGCCGTTGCGGGCCGCGCTCTGCCTTTTGAAGCTCCTCCGCATCGCCGCGCCACATGCCTCAGGAAACCATTCGCGTCATCGGCGTACCCCTCGACTTGGGCGCCAGCAGGCGCGGCGTCGACATGGGCCCAAGCGCCATCCGCGCCGCCCGGCTGCACACCCGCATCCGCCAGTTGGGTTTCAAGGTCGAGGATGATGGAAACGTCTACGCTCCCGAGATGGAGCAGCGCGGGGAACCCAGCGACCCCCACCTGCGATACGTGGACGAAATCCTGGAGGCGTGCGAGCAGTTGGCTGACCGCGTCGAGAAATCGGTGCGCGACGGCACCACGCCGCTGGTTCTCGGCGGCGACCACTCCATCGCCATCGGCACCCAGGCCGGTCTGGGACGTGTCTCCCGCAAGCGTGGCCTCATCTGGTTCGACGCCCACGCCGACTTCAACACCAGCGACAGCAGCCCCAGTGGCAACATCCACGGCATGCCGCTGAGCGCCGCGATGGGCCTGGGACACCCCCGCCTGGCCGACTTCGACCAACCCGGCGCCAAGCTCGACCCCGCCCACACAGTGTTGGTCGGTCTGCGCGACGTGGACCGCAAGGAAGCCGAACTGCTGGCCGACTCCGGGGTCACGTACTACACCATGCGGGACATTGATGAGCACGGTATGAAGCGCATCATGGACGAAGCCATCCCCATCGCCTGCGACGGCGTCGAGCAGACCCACCTGAGTTTCGACCTGGATGCCGTCGACCCCCGATGGGCGCCGGGCACGGGCACGACGGTGGAAGGAGGGCTGACGTACCGGGAGGCCCATCTGGCTCTCGAAATGCTGGCCGACACCGGGTCGATCAGTAGTCTGGAATTTGTTGAGGTCAATCCGCTG
>JBFIJP010000399.1:0-3754 GCA_041600695.1 Thermoplasmatota archaeon
GCACGGAATTCGAGGGCGGGCTTGCGGGCGAAGGGGTCCTCCGAGGAATCTCCCGGGTCTGCGGCGTCCAGGCACCCAGCGGGGAGGGCAAGCAGGAGAGCCATGGCCAGGACAGGGATGTGGTGCACGGGGTGCGTGGAACGCATGCATGGCCCACGGGGGGCGAGCGGTTTGAGGCTTGCCGCGTGCGGAGGCAGTCCCCGGGAAGCTGGCTGCCAAGCGCCCCCGGGCGCCGGGCCGGGCCGGGCCGAGCCGCCCGTCCGCCACGCGGACGGCTATAGCCGGCAACCGGTATGGCGCCTCGTGGCGAGACCGCGGGTTACGTTGGCCATTGATTTTGACCAGTGGCTGCGCGGCCTGGATGAGAAAGGGCTCGCCCTGTGGCGCGAGGATGCTGCCCAGATGCGACGGCTCCGTGCGGAACTCTGGGCGGCCGTCGCCCTGGCGGTGGCGGTGCAAGGGGGACTGGTGACCGCCGAGGTGTTGATGCTGCGGGCCGATGTGCCGGAGGCGGGTGCGCTGCTGGCCGTTGCCGGCGCGGGGCTGTTGGCGTGCCTGGCGGCGGTGGGTGCCCTGAGGGCCGGCCGGCGGGCGTACGTGGACGTGGTCGTACACAAGGCCCTCCTGGAGCGGCGGCTCGGATTCAACTGGGGTCAGGTGGATGGCCTGGATGCCTCCGGGGTTTGGCCCCTTCCCCCACGCGAACTCGAGCGGCTGGTGGACAACCCGCGGCGATGGGCACGCCGTCGCCGCTGGCGCCTGGGGGCGGCCACAACGGGCGTTCTGCTTGCATACCTGATCCTGGCGGCCATGCATGCGTTGGTTGCCTGGACCGCTCTGGGCGCGCTCTAGGGCCTGGGGCACCGTTTCTAAGCCCCGGCACCATCCAGGAGAACATGGATGCTACGCAGTGGCTGGGCGTCGCCGCCTCCCTGGTGGGTGTCCTCGGCGGCAGCGTTGGTCTCTACCTGGGGGTGCGTGGGTTTCGCCTCGGCACGCTGCGCCGCCTCCATGTGCAGGCGGATCTGGTTCGCATGCCAGCAGGGCGGGGGGCCGGCGAGGCTCCGTTTGTGCGTTTTTCAGCGCGCAACCCCGGCAATCAGGTGGTGCCGCTGAGTGGGCTGATTCTGCTGGCCGCGGGTCGGGAACTGAATGTTGGGGATGCTGTTCCAGGGTGTTTTCCCCATGACTTGCCGGGTGGCAAGAGCCTCCAGGTCCCTGTCCTGGCGGCCGATGTCTGGCAGTGGCTCGCTGGTGGGGGCCCGGCGGATGGACGCGTTGCCGGCTGCTTTGTCGATGGGCGCGGACGCCGCTACCGGACCCGGGCCGTGCGCCTTGTGCAGCATGGCCCCCTGTCACCCCGAGGCCGCTGATCCAGGCGGTGGCACCCAGCTTCTGGTATCTCTGGCGGCCCGGTCTAGGCGTGCGCTCGGCAAAGCAGGTATCGGTAGGCCAGGCGCTCCTCGGCCGCCCACAAAGCCTCCGTCGCCGGTGGTGCGGGGTTGAGCGGCAGCGTCTGGGTGACCAGGGGGCCCAGGTCGGCGAAGATCGCGCGCAGGTCGTCATGGTCCGGCGCAGCCGCCACGCGTGCGAGGAAGTTGGCTCGCTGGTCGCCGTCGGTCAGGCGAAGGCGTTCCTCCAGAAGCGGGCGGGGTGCGTCGCCACGAAGATCCTGCACGAACACCAACCCGCCGGGACGGACGGCTGAGAGAACATGGCGGAGCAAGGTGCGCGGGCTGGGATGGCTGTTGACTGCTTCGACCACCAACGCCGTGTCGAACAGCCCCCGGTGGGTCAGGTCCGTCAGGGGTGCACTGGGTTCACGGCTGTGGTGGCGGGCGGGCTGGCCGGGGGCCACCTCAACGACATGGTCGGCGTCGGCGCCCGTTGTCGTTGCACCCCGTGTGGCCAGCGCCTGCGCCAGCGAGCATGCCTCGAAGCCGATGCACAGGACGCGGCGATCCACGACGGGGACCATCCGGCCGATGGCCGCGACGCGGTGCAGGATCAACTCGTGGCGGTCACGCGATCCCATCGTGTCGGGCATGGATGAAGAAGCTCGTCGCAACCTTACGGGTAACACTCGTCCCAACCTCGGATGCCGGCTCGACGGCGCCAGCGTAACCTGATTGTCTAAACGTTAGAAAAGCGCTTCCCCGTTACGCCGGGCGGGTTAGATGGCGCGGCGCTCGAAGGTTGCCACACCGCCGCCCTCCGTCCGCCGGGTGAGGCCATCCAATTCCAGGGCATGCAGGTGGCCAACCACCTCTGCCATGGCCATGAATTGCTGGCCGCGCCGGGCCAGCAATTCATCCGGGAACAACTCGTTCATCACCTGGAAAGCCGACTTCGGTCGGTGCAGCAGGCCCAGAATCTTGGCAGCCCGATCCCCATGCCACCCAAGATGGCGGTCAATCAGTTCTTCCGTTACCTCAAACGGATCGTGGTGGCCGGGAAGCGCCTGGCAGCCCGCGTACCGCCGCAGGGAATCAATTGACTGCACATAACGATGGAAATTACCGTGATCCCGCTCGAGCAATTCCACGCAATTGCTTGTAATGTGCTCCAGCAAGGTATCCCCCGTCAGTAGGTCGTTGTCCTCGGTGACAAAGACGGTACTGCCCGGCGTGTGGCCAGGCGCAATGACGGCCTCGGCCTCGGTACCACCCAGCAGCAACCGGGTGCCGCCAGGCAGATCGTGCTCAATGGGCACATCATCCAGGAACCGGTCCACGGCCTGGCTATCCTCACGAAGCCCGGCCACAATGTCTGCCGGCATGCCGTTTCGAATCAGCGCCAGGGCGAACTTGTCGTTGCGGGCCGGGCTGTCACGGCGAAACGTCTCCACGTAGGGCGCCTCAACCCGTGGTGCATGGAGCAGCACCCCGTGGTCGTCCCGCAGCCGCCGGGCGTTGCCGGCGTGATCAACATGTCCATGGGTGATGAACAGCCGCAGGCCCTCCGGTGCCTGGCCCGCTTCCGCCAAGCCCTCATGAAGCGCCGCGTACGACACGCTGCTTCCCACGCCGCAGTCCACCAATGCCGGTCCGCCATTGCCAGGGTCGCCGCTGCCCTGAAACAGCCACGCGTTCACGGTCTTGAGGGGAAACGGCACGGGAAGGACGATGCGCTTGGGCGAGGCCACATCCGTTGCAGGCGGCCCAGGCTTGAAAAGCGGCAGCATGGCCCCCCGCAGGGCTATTGGGCCTTGGCCGCGACATCCTTGCACAAGGCATGGCCCCTGGCAAGCATGATCTCCCGCGTCGCCCACTTCCACGCCGACACATCCGCCGGACCGGTGTCGGCGGCCGCCAGGAGCGAATCCACAAGGCCGGGGAGTTCGGTGCTGGTGGGCGGCCGCAGTCCCTCCACGCGCAGTGCTGCCTGATCCTCGGGGTCGACCAGCAACATCACCACCCGGTCGCCCGGCACCCAAGTGAGTGACCGTCCCTCCAACGAGAATCGTACGATATCGTCGTGCACACGCATCTGCCGCAGGCGCGGCTCGGGCGCCGTGATGGTCGCGTTGCCGTCCAGCGCCAGGTCGAATGTCCCCGGGCTCCAAACATGCCGAAACGTGCTTGCCTCGACCTGCCGACTGCCGCGAGGAGCAGCGGCCGCGCGGGTTGCTACAAAGTCGAGCGCCACGGCATCGGCTTCCTCCGCCTCCAACTCGAAGCGGGCAAGCAACCACTCGGCAACGTACTTGGAGATGGCTGGGGCCTTGACTCCCGCCGGGAACTCGCCATCCAGC
>JBFIJP010000400.1:0-3744 GCA_041600695.1 Thermoplasmatota archaeon
GCGCCCCCGACGAAGCCGAAACACGGGCCCGACCCATCGTCGAACCCATCCTCGAACTGGCCGGAAGCGCCCCCGACGAAGCCGAAACACGGGCCCGACCCATCGTGGAACCCATCCTCGAGGTGGCCGATCGCGTACCAGATGCTGATGCCTCCGATCCAAGACCGTTGGCCACGCAGGCATGCTCCTTCGTACACGGCGTCACGGGTCCGTTCCAAGTGTGCTGAGCGGCCGTCGCTTTTCTCCCCTTTTGCCTTAAGTAATGCGTAGACGCTTCGGGAACCGGTGCTAAAATGAAGATTCTGTTGGTGGGTGGATCATTACTGATGCTGTGCGGTCTGGCGCAGGCTGGCATCGTGCAGGATTTCTTGTACGATGAGTGCACGAACTCCATTACGGTAACAAGTCCGGGAAAATATTGCACTCTTCAAAACGACGGCGGCAAGCACCGCGACGCCAGCGACGACTGCGCCTCGCCGCGCACAACGGCCTCTGCGGAGACCGGCAAATCCTTCGAGGGCGTTCTGTTTGCCCTGGAAGATGAAAGCGACTGGTACGATGCCACCGTCGCCGCCGCGGGCGATGTTGGCATCCGGGTGGACGAAGCCCTGACCACGAGCCCCTGGATGGACATCGAACTGCTGGTCTACGAAACAGATTGCAGCACCGACGCCGTCGGCGCGGGCACCGCGGGCAGCGGCACGCGGATCTCCGCCACGGAATACCACCTGATCGGGGCCACTGCGGGCCAGGACTTCCGACTGGGCATCGTCGTGACCGCTTATGGGACGAGCGCCGGGGGAGCCGTCGGCGGCCATGTGGGCATCGCAACGGATTGCGACCCGTTCTGCGCCACGGCCCTCGACAGTACGGTCTATGAATTCATTGAGTACGTGGTCCAGTTCTTCAGCGTCTGACGCCAAGCCAGCAGACCCTTGAGCCCCCGAACCTGTACGGGGCCGTGGACGTTCCACTCCAACCCACGCTCAACTTGGCGTCGGCCGTACCACTCGTCGTCCTAGGCGCCGCGCTGTTGGCCCTGCGATGGCAGCGCAGCCAGCAACTCATGCTGGGGCTGTTCGCATTCCTGTGGGGATGCCAGATTGCGGCCGCCAACCTGGCGAGATTCAACCAGGATCCCTTGGTCGGGCGCGGCTTCTCTCTCGTCGTCTTCGCCCTGGCACCCCTGCTCAGCCTGTGCCTCGCCCGCTTCGTCGCCCTCGTCCACGGCGGCCGGTGGAGCAAACTCCTGCCCGCGCTGGCGGCCGTCGCAGCACTTCCGGCGTGGGCCATCCTGTTGCTTCGACCCGAGCTCGCCGTCAGCGTCGTGGTGCAAAACGGGCAGCGGGCTCTCACCTACGGCCCGGCGGCCGCGCCCCTGTTTATCATGCCGTTCCATGCCACGTTCGTCCTGTCCCTCCTGGTGGCATACCTGCGCTACCGGCGAGACCCGGCGGGTTCGCTGCGCCACCGCAGCCGTGGGCTGGTCATGGCGCTGGCTCTCTTTCTCAGCCACATGGTGGTCTATTACGCCTTCGTGTTCATCGACCCCGCCGCCGTCAACGTCGGCGGCGCCACGCTTTGGCTGAGCGCGTTTTACGCCGCCATTGCGCTGGTTGTCGCGGCGGTCGGCATCCACGTCATGGCACGGCCGCCGGCCCCAGAGCGCCTCGACTGGGCACTGGCCGCGGCGTTCGTCGTGCCGGCGGCCTTCGGTGTGCTTGGCGGAATCCTCGTCCAGCAGGGCATTGATTTCGTCACGCTCGGCCTCTGGCGCATGGCCAGCGTAGCCATCCTAGTGGCCACCGTGGTTCGTTACGACCTGTTCGACATGGAGACCCGGCTGCGGCGCAACGCAGGCATCCTCCTGGCAGCCGTGGCCTTGGTAGGTGCAACCTTGGCTGTCCTGGCTGCCCTGCTGGGCGGACAGTCGCCGGGTCAAGTGGCGACCCTGAGCCTCGGTGGCGCGTCCCTGACGGGCCTCTTCTGGGTGGGCAACCCGGTGCTGGCGCATATCCTACGCAACCGGTCAGGCCCCGATCCCAACTATCTGTACCAGCGCAAGCTCGATGTCTACGGGGCCAGCCTGATGCAGCTTGCTGGTGACCCGGCCTCCCAGGAGGTGCTTGAGCGCCTGCGGGAGTCCTTGAACATCCGCCCCGAGGATGCCAACCGACTGACCATGCAGGCCAGTGCCGCAGCAAGGGGCACCCGCCCCGCTGGAGCGGGCACGGGCCCGCTGGCCGCAGGGGATGTCATGGCCGGCCGTTACCGCCTGGAGCGGCTGCTGGGTGAGGGCGCCCACGGCCGCGCGTTTGCCGCCACGGACCAGCAGACCGGGTCGACAGTGGTGGTCAAGGTGGTGGGCACCATGGCGCACGGCGGCCGGGCGGCTGAACTGCTTTTGCGGGAGGGCCGACTTGCGGGCGGGCTGGCCCATCCCAACATCGTCGCCGTGCTTGGCGTGGTTCACGAGGCTCGCGAGGCGGCCGTCGTCCTCGAGTTCGTGGATGGCGGAACCCTGCAAGGTTTCCTGGAACGCAGGCGGCTGGATGTGTACCGGGCGGCATCCCTTCTGGACCAGATTCTGGCCGGACTCGCCGCTGCCCACGCACTTGGAATCATCCACCGCGACGTCAAGCCGGAAAACGTGTTGCTCACACGCGCCGGGCAGGCGAAGTTGACCGACTTTGGTGTCGCCCAGGATGTGCGACCGGACGCCACGGCTGGCTTCGAGCACCTTCCCGGCACCCTCCTCTACATGAGCCCCGAGCAGGTCCGGGGTGGCCCCGTGGACGCCCGCAGCGACCTCTATTCCGCGGCCGTCGTGTTCTACCAGATGCTCACGGGAAGATACTATCTGGCCATCACCGGCGCCGACGACTTCCAGATTCGCCGCGCGATCCTGGAGCAGGCGCCACGACTGCCGCTGCCCGACCAGCCAGACTGGGTGAACCGCTTGCTGGCCCGCGCCTTGGCCAAGAACCCCACCGCGCGCCACGCGGACGCGGCTGCGATGCGCCACGATCTGGAGGCCATTGGCATCCACAGCCAAGGGCAAGGGTTCTACCCGCTGGAGGCGCTAGCGGCGGCGTGACCGGCACCGGGGAAGGCACCATCGTAACAGCAACCCCCCTCGCGGAGTTGGCCCGCTCCCTCAAGGTCCTAGGCAACGAAAAGCGACTGCACCTCGTCCGGTTCCTCGCGGTCCCCCACTACATTGAGGAGATCGCCAGCGAGCTCGGCGTGGCTCGCCAGACGGCCCTGAAGCATGTGGAGCAACTGGTGGAGATCGGCGTGGTTCAGCGGCTTGCTGGCCGCCGCCCCCATGGCCCCGTGGTCGAGTACCGGACGGCGCCGCAGAAGCTGTTCACGACCTTCGACGAATTGGGACGACTCAGCAGCATCGACCTCGAAACGGCCGACGAGCAGATGCTCATGCGCAGCGCCACCGACCTGATCGCCGCGCGTACCGGTCCCGAGGCCCGGCGGGGAACCCGCCACCCGGTGCTGACGGTGGTGTACGGCTTGCCCGTGGGCCGAACGATGCAGTTGTCCGGCAGCGGGCCGTGGATCTTGGGCCGCGACGCGTCTTGCCCGGTGTGCATCGATCACGACCCCTTCGTCAGCCTGCGGCACGCGGAGATGCGTTGCACCGGGGCAGAGTACGAGTTGGTCGACCTTTACAGCAGCAATGGCACGGCCGTGGACGGACAGCCTCTGGGGCGCGGCCATGGAACCCGC
>JBFIJP010000401.1:0-3730 GCA_041600695.1 Thermoplasmatota archaeon
CGCCTCGACCCCAGCTTCTTCCGCTTCCACTCCACATACGGTGCCAGACGGCGCCAACTCTCGCGCAGGAAGCCGCCGATGACCTGATCCACGAGGTCGAGGGGAACGATGCGGTTGTGCACCATGACTCCCAGGGACTCGAACGTCATGGTCACGCATTCGACGGCCGCCTTGAGTTCGGGGCTGCCCTTGTCAATCGTTTCAGGATCGGCGCCCAAAGCAAGTTCCCACACCTGGGCATACGCCGCCCTGAAGTCGGCGTCCTGCAACGCGGTCAACACCTGTAGCGCGGCGCTGTCCTCGCGTTGCCGTCTGTGGAGCATGAACTGGTAGCCAGCGAAAATTGCACCCCCGATGAGGGCAAACTGGCCGAAGAATTGGACGTAGGGAAGATACTCTGGAATCATCCGCGGAGCAACGCCTCGCCCTGTCCGCTTTTCAACATGCCGGCTCAGGTGCGCAGCAGCAGGTACGCCAGGTGGGTGTTGGCACCCAGGCTGGCCAGCATCATGGCGAACCCGGCCAGCATTGCGACGTAGGCCCGGTCGGGGCGGTCAACCAGCAGTTGCGCCGCGGCCAGCAGCCCCACGGTCACAACGATGGTGATGACCGTCACCCAGATGGCCAGCGAGAGGGCGCCAATGAGCCGGAGGCGGTACACCAGCACCTTGTTCAGGCGCTCATGGACGGCAGGCATGGCCTCGGCAGCACCGAGATTGCCGAGGGCGTCAAGGATCAGGCTGCGCCGGCCGGAGCGCAGCATCTGCTTGAGGGCCATGCGTTCGTCCGGGTCGGCCACCAGCCTGTCGGTGATGGCGCCGCCGTGCTCGGCCACTTGCCGCTGGACATCACCGATGCGAAACAACGCGAGGGCTCCGATGACCGCGATCATGGCTGACAGCACCTGCGGGATGGTGCTCAGCGTGTAATGGTAGGTGTCCTCGAACATCGCCAGTCCGGCACGGCGCCGCGGCGGTAAGGGCCTTTCCGGGGCCTGCGACGGCGAGGGGGGGGGTGTTGCCTTCGGCATGCCCCTGCCGGCCCCTGCCGGGGCCGCGGGTGGCTAGTCTTGGGGGCTCGGCCCGGCGGGGTTGGCACCCCGGATCATGCCTTCCAGGAACAACTCGCCGGCTTTGTAGCTAGAGCGCACCAGCGGCCCGGAGGCGACGTAGCGGAAGCCCAGGTCCTCAGCCAGCGTCTGGTATTCGGCGAAGATGTCGGGATGAACGTACTCGACCACCGGGAGGTGTCGTTTCTCGCGCGTCGGCCGCAGGTATTGCCCAAACGTGACCACGTCGCAGTCGACGGCGCGCAGGTCTTCCAACGTCTGGAGGATTTCGTCGCGGGTTTCTCCCAGACCCAGCATGATGCTGGTCTTCGTTGTGCGCCCGCTGAGTTCTTTGTACGCAGCAAGGACACGCAGGCTCTGATCGTAGTCCGCGCGGCGGTCGCGCACCTTTGGGCTGAGCCGACGGACGGTCTCGACGTTGTGGGCGAGCACGTCCGCCCCGGAGGCGACGACCCGCTCGAGGGCCGTCTCGTCCCCCTGGAAGTCGGGCGTCAGCACTTCCACCAGGAGTTCCGGGTGGTCCGCCTTGAGCCGCTCGACCACCTGCGCGAAGTGGTCCGCCCCTCCGTCGGGGAGGTCGTCCCGGTCCACCGAAGTCAGCACGACGTAGCCCGCCTGCATGAGCCCGACTGTTTCACTGGCCTTGCGCGGCTCGTCCTGGTCAAGCGCCCCCGGGGCGCCGGTTGCCACCGAGCAGAACCGGCAACCCCGGGTGCATGTGTCCCCCATGATCATGATGGTGGCCGTGCCCACGCCTCGCTGGCCGCCACCCCAGCACTCGGCAAGGTTGGGGCAGCGAGCTTCTTCGCAAACCGTTGACAGGCCCCGTTCCCGCAGTGCCGCCTGGATGGCCTTGTAGGAGCCGCCGCCTGGTGCCCTGACCTTGAACCAGTCTGGCAGCCGCGGTGTGCCGGACGGCGTCAACCCTGGAGAGCCGGCGGGCAGGTCATCCCTGGGTGCCATGGGGAGGGTGGGCAATCCGGTCATGATGTGTCGACGAAAGGGCGCGGCATCAAGGTTTGGGTAAAGGGGGCGTGCAGGCGGAGGCGGGCCATGGCCTGGCCGGTTGGCGGGTTGTGGGGCTGGAGCGAGTATAAATATTCCCATATCAAAGTGATAGAGAATGTTCATTAGGGACGTATCGAATTCATCCAACAACCCCTGGTGGGGGTGGTGACTCCGGCGGCCGTGGTCGTCGGGGCAGTGGAGGTGACGGAAGGCGAACAAGCGGTAGGATCACGCCCCTTAGGCTGGCCTTCGCCGGCGGCGCCGAATGCGCCGCGCATGGCGCCCAACGGTGGGCGCCATCATGCGTGAAGTCAGCGACAAGCTTGACTCTTGAATGCCCGGGATCCCTGATCCCACAACTGAAAACTTGGTGAATAAAATGCTGAAGCTCGTATCTCTACTCTCGACCCTAGCTCTGATTGGCGTAGCCTTTGCGCCCCCGGCCGCAGCCGCTGGCACGTGCCCCCTCGACAACGGCGTCCCCCCGGGAAGCCTGGGTGGCGGCTCGTTCGAAGCCACCGTCAACGGTGCCCTGTTCCAGCTCGACGTGATCTGTGAGACCGCTGCCGCCTCCGGTGGCCAGATTGCCGGCATCGCCCTGGCTCTCGCCCAGACCGCCGTTGACCTGGCCCTGGAAGTCGCCGGCGCCGCCGTCGACGCCGTCAACCTGGTGATCGACATCGTCAACGGCCTCATCGCCGACGCCATCGACGCCATCAACGGCCTCATTGCGACCGCCATCGCTGCCATCCTGAACGCCGTGGCCACCGTGATCGACCTCGCCAACCAGGCCATCGACGCCGTCAACGCCGCCGTCATCCAGATCCGCGACGCCGCCATGGCCATCGTCGGCCAGGCCGAGGACCTCGCCAACGCCGCCAAGGACCTGGCCGTCGGCCTCGCCAACCAGCTCGTCGACGCCGCCGAGGCGCTCGCCGCCATGCTGCTGGCCCTCGTGCAGCCCGTCATCGACATCGTCGTCGGTGCCGTGAACGCTGTGGTTGCCCTGGTCTTCGACCTCGCCGACGCCGTCCTGGACTTCTGCCGCCCCATCTTCGGCACGCTGTGCAACATCCCCTCGCTGACCCTGAGCTCCCCGAGCGTCTCGGCCCCCAGCCTGTCGGCCGTCGCCGTCAACAACGTCGCCCTCGGCAGCCGCCTGGGCAGCGTCAGCAGCGTCCAGCTGCAGACCGTTGACTTCAACGCCGGTGGACTGGCCAGCGCCTTCGCCCTCAACACCCCCCAGCTCGCCGCGGTCTCCTTCGGCAGCTAGGCAGAACCAATTCCTTTCCCTTCTTCCTTCCCCCACCCCTTTTGATTTCCTTTTCTTGCGCTCGCAAGAGCGGTGCCGATGGATTGTGTCCGACCGGAGGCGACGCCCTCCAGCGACGATCGCACCACGACGGCCACCACGACGGCCGCCACGACGGCCCCGACGACGCCACCACGCTTTCATCACGAAGCCCCCAGCAGCCTGGCCGCACCCTGCGCAACACGCGTCGCTGGACGCCTGGCGCCGGGGCCGGCCGACAGCCTTCTCTTCCCAACTCTTAAGAAACGCCGCCGCTGGTCGACAAAATTGTGAGCCACCGCGTCGCCGTGCTCCTCAAGGACCGCTGCCAACCCCGCAAGTGCAGCCAGGAGTGCATCAAG
>JBFIJP010000402.1:0-3701 GCA_041600695.1 Thermoplasmatota archaeon
AAGCGGTCGATCATGACGGCCGGTGGCGCGAAGCGACGCCGGCTTCGGGAGGCCTGGAGGGCCTTGGGGCCCTGTCACGGCGTCGACTGGGGTTCAAATCGGCCGGTGGCGCGGCAGCGCCGGCGGCTTCGTGGCTGCCCGCAGGGCTGTCACGGCCCATCGGGGCGCTCCTTTTTCTTTCCTTTTTGGAATCCAACGTCACGAGCTACAGCGCCGTCGAGCGCAGCGAGACTGCGGGGGTCGAGGGGGCCGCAGGCCCCTCGGTTTGGATCGGCTCAGCGCTGCCGCCGAAGCGGTCGATCATGACGGCCGGTGGCGCGAAGCGACGCCGGCTTCGGGGAGGCCTGGAGGGCCTTGGGGCCCTGTCACGGCGTCGACTGGGTTCAAATCGCCCGGTGGGGCGCTACCGGCACCGGCTCCGCGGCTGCCCGCAGGGCTGCCGTGGCCCCCGGGGGGCGTCCACCCCTGTTCGGTTCCGTTTTCATCTTCTTGCGAGCCATCCTGCACGTTGATGGTTCGAGGCGGGTTGTCGGGCTCCAACGGCGGACGCCCGGTCGCTTCGCACCGCAAAGAACCGCGGGCGTGATAGCCGGCAGGGAGATGGGGGACCATGCAGCAAATGAGTGACGAGGATGTCCACCGGTTGGCCAAGGAGCGCGTGGGGTTCAAGCAGCACGCGGCCGCGTACGTCATCGTCAACAGCTTGTTGATCGGGCTTTGGTTCGTGACGGGCCAGATCGCTGAGTTGGGGTTCTCGTGGGCGACGTTTTGGCCGGTGTGGCCGATGCTCGGCTGGGGGGTGGGTTTGGCCTTCCACGCCTACGGTGCCTACGGGCCGGGCCATCTGGCGGTGGCTCGTGAGGAGGAGAGGATCAGGCAGAAGCAGCAGTAGCCGAGGCGGGCCCTAGCCGCGCCGGCCGCGGCGTCCCAGGCGCACCCACGGTCCGCCAACGGATCGTCCCTTGGGTTTGGCCTTCTTCGTGGGTTCCTCGGGGTGCTCGATGCGTTGGGCGGCGCGGGTGGTCTTGTTGTTGAGCGGTTCCCGCTTTCGCACGGATGGTGCAGCGCGGGCCGGCGCCTTGGGCGTTTCGCTGCCGGTCAGCCGGCCAGCCGCCATGCGACGAAGAGTACGACGACCAGGAACATGGCCGTCAGGGCTCGTTCGGGTAGCCGGTGGCTGATGTGGCTGCCGATGGATGCGCCAATGGCGCCGCCGATCGCCAGCAGCGTTCCCGTGAGCCACAGCACGGTCCCGGCGGCGGCGTGGGGGGCGGCGCCGAAGGCTCCGTTGCCCGCGATGACGACCAGGCCCGTTCCGAGTGCGAGGTGGACGGGCACGCCGAGCAGGCCGGCCATGAGGGGGGCGATCAGGAAGCCGCCGCCGATGCCGAGCAATCCGCTCATGAAGCCGATTCCGACGCCCACGCCGACGGCCATGTGGATGGCGACGCGGTAGTGGCGGCCGCGGTGGGTGCCTTCGATGGGGGCGAAGAACGCGCGCCAGCCCGCCCGTGGGGGCTCCGCTGCCCGCTCCGCGGTTGGATGCATGGGGCGTGGGTGGGGCCGGGGGCCCAGGATGGTGCGTCGTGCGAGGCTTGCGGCGACGCCCAGGAGCGCCACGAGAAACAGGGTCTTGAGAGTGGCTTCGGGCAAGGCCAGCGCCGTGAGGGCGCCGACGGGGGCGCCGAGCAGGCTTCCCGCCACAAGCGGTGCCGCCAGGCGCAGGCGCACGTTGCCCAGCCGGGCGTGGGTGAGGGCTCCGCTGATGGCGGTGAAGATCGTTTGGAACAGGTTGGTGGCGGCGGCTTGGTGGACGGGCAGGCTTAGGAACACCACGAGCAGCGGCACGCTGACCAATCCGATGGCGCCGGAGACCAGCCCGCCCGCCAGTCCGCCTGCGAATCCGACGGCGACGGCGGGCAAGGCGAAGTCCAGCGTGAGGGGCCCGGCGCCCAGCGCCAGCAGGATGGCGAGGGCGGCGGTGGGGAGGACGAGGCCGAGGACCAGCCGGCGCGCGGCCGCCTTCATCCGCTCTCGGTGGGTAGCCCTGCCCGTTTCCAGGCGGTCACGCCGCCGCGCACGTTGTACGCCATGTAGCCGGTCTTGACGAGGTGGCGGGCGGCGGCCCCGCTGCGAGCGCCGCTAGCACAGATGCACACCACGGGGCGCTCCGGGTCGAGTCGTTGCACCTGGCGGGGCAGGATGCTGACAGGGATGTGTTTGGCGCCTGCCGGCCGCAGCGCCGTCTCACCGCTGCGTCGGCCGGCCGGGCTGCCGATGGTGGAGGTCAATGGCCGGCTTCGCCCTTCGCTTCGCCCCGCTCCACGGGCAGCCCGTCCCCCTCCCAGGCCAGGATGCCTCCCGCCAGGTTGCTGGCGTCTAGGCCATGGGCGGACAGGAAACGGGCCACGGCCTGGCTCCGGTTGCCGCTCCTGCACTGGATGACGAGCGGACGGTCTCGGGGCAGGGTCAGCCAGTGCTGGCCAAGCGTACTCATCGGAATCAGGACGGCGCCGGGAATCCTGATTTCGGCGTATTCGTCCAGTTCGCGGATGTCGACCATCATGGCACCGTCGTCCATGGCGGCAGCGGCGTCACGGGGAAGCACCTGTCGAACGCCGTCGAGTTCCATGGGCCGCGCGACTGGGGCTTGGTTCCTGAATGTGTCGGCGGCGCCCCGAGGCCGTTTGAGGCCCCGAACGGGTGCGGTACCAGGGTCAAAAGTCAGAACGCGTCGAAACAGGCATGTCCGCTACGGTGGCCCACGATGCACTGTCCCAGAAACGTCTCCTGACCCTGCTGGGCGCCGGCACGGTGATGGTTGCCCTGTTCTTGGCTGCCATGGCGGTCATCTTCAGCGGCCGCAGCGACGCACCCTACGCGATCCTGCAGCCGATCTGGTACACGTTCACGGCCATCACGGCCGCGTTCATCATCGCCATCAACATCCCCTTCTTCGGCCGCTGGGTCAAGGGCGAGAGCTAGCCCGCCGCCACGGCCCAAGCCCGGCTGATCGGCTAATCGGCAGCCAACCTGGCCCTCGGCGGCCGTCGTGCCAACCCAGGCTCTTACGCGACGCCCCACAGGTGGAGCGACCCCTGGCGGACCTTCCAGTCCTCCACGCCCGGGCCGGGCGGCGCCCGCAGGCGCTCACTGGAAACATCAACGAATCCGGCGGCCTCCAGCGCCTCGCGCCACCCCGCCTCCGAGAGAAGGGTCATCGCGACGCCCACGTCCTGCGGCCATGAGTGGCTAGCCTCGTTCTCGCCATAATAGTCAATGACGACATGCAGCGCGCCGCCGCTGCGCAGGACCCGTCGCACCTCGTGAAGGACCGCCGGCACATCCGGCGCGTAGTAGAGGGCCTCCATGCTCCAGGCCACATCGAAGGCGTGATCCTCGAACGGAAGGTCCGCGAAGTCGGCCCGATGGTACGCCTCGCGCCGCCCAGCCCGCTTCTGCGCCCGCTCGACCATCTCCGCTGACAAGTCCACGCCCACGGCATCGGCGCCGCGCGCCGCCGCGAAACGTCCCGCCCAGCCGTTGCCGCAGCCGAGATCCAGGAATTGCACGCCGATGCCCACCGGCAGGGATGCCAACAGGGGTGCCGCCGTCTGGCTGTGCCCCCGCTCCATGCCCTCGCCGCGGCCACGCCGGGCCCAGTCATCAAACAATTCGTCCACGGGGGACGAGTCCTCCGA
>JBFIJP010000403.1:0-3695 GCA_041600695.1 Thermoplasmatota archaeon
CCTTGTATGAGAAAACGGGCAGCGTGATGATGCCTCCGTCCAGTTCGGAATATCCCTGGATCTCGTCAACGCTGGTCACCCTCCGAATCAGCCGGCCGTGCTTGTGGAACGCCTGCTGGAAAACGGCCACGTTGAGATTATCCATGAACGTCAGGGGGATGCTGATGGGCGGCGCGCTAAGGCGCTGGATCATCTTGACCTTGTCCGTGGCGTGGAATGTGGCGACGGTTGGGTGGCCCGTCTGCATGGCCTGGAATGCCACGGCCCCCTCGGCCCCCCGAATCTCTCCAACGACGATGTAATTGGGTCGGCTTCGCAGGGCCGCCTTGAGCAAATCAAACATTTCAACACGAGCTTCGGCGGGGCCCACCTCACGGGTCAGCAGGCGCTGCCACACTGGATGCGGCGGCCGTACCTCCGGTGTGTCCTCAGCCGAGTAGAGCTTGCTGCGGGGGTCAATAAATGACAGGAAAGCGTTGAGCGTCGCCGACTTGCCGCAGGCGGCCTCGCCACAGACGAACACGCTCATGCCGTTCTCGAGGCACAGCCAGATGTACGCTGCGATCTCCGCGCTGAGGGTTCCCCAGGCGATCAGTTGGGTGACACTGATGGGGTTCTCGTGCACCCGCCGGATGCTGAAACTTGGCCCCATGCGGCTCACATCTTCGGAGTAGACGATGTTGATGCGGCTGCCGTCGCCGAGGGTGGCGTCCACGATGGGGCGGGAATCACTCACGGGCCTGCCCATTCGCTCGGAAAGATTGCGGACGAACACGTCCAATTGTTCGAGCGAATCAAATTTCACGTTGGTTTTCAGCATGTCGAAATCCTTGTGGATGACGTGGATGGGATGAATTCCGACGGCCTGAATATCTTCCAGGTAAGGGTCTAGGGTGAAGGGCTGAAGCGGGCCATACCGGGCGATGTCGCGAATCAGGTAGTACTTGAGTGCCTCAACCCGGTCCGGCTCCACCGCCACAACGTCCGATCGGCGCTTGGTGGTGACTTCATCAAACAACGCCAGAAGATCGCGCTCCAATTGCTCCTGATTCTCTGGTGGCCGGCGATACAGGGCAAGCGAGAACAGCTTCTGTTTGACTCGCGCGAACACTTTCCTGTCCTCGTCGCCAAGCGTTGGCTCAATCACGTGATATCCGAGACCGCGGGCCAGGGGCCGGATGTGCACGAAGACTGCCTCGTCCAGGGGGTAAACCAGATCCACGGGCGCGTAGTCTTCGTCGGCCCGCAGTTCCTTCACAAAGCGTGGCAGCCGCCCCGTCTCCTTCCGGTACGCGACCAAGTGTTCCTGTAGGTGCCGGACAGGGGGGAATTGCCGCAGTGCGGCGTCGGGCCGCCGGGCGGGCTGGCCCTGCCGGCCCCCTCGGCTCGGCTGCGCTGCCGTCCGCCTCGCCGGAGGGCGGGAGGCGGCTGGCGAGGAGGGGCGCTCATCGGCCATGCGCCATCAACTCCGCAGGCACCTCGAAGGGCAGTGCAGCTTCCTTGATCTCGGCATAATTGAACAGGATCTCGCCCACCTCATGGTAATCAAACATGTTGCGTCGAATCATTTCCTCAATGATCCACTTCCGCTTGTCCAACTCCTTGTAGATGGTGCGAGAATCCTGGAAGCCCATTTTTGGCGCGATTAATTGTTCCAGGACGTATGAGTTGTTGCGCCCGGCGAACTTGAATTCGTCCTTGACGGAATCCCACCCGAAGACCTGTCGTGTCACGGCGGTTTTCGTGCGTTTGGAATAGCCTTCGATTTCCTCCACGGCCAGCACCCTTCGCAGCATTTTTCCGTGCACGTAAACCGCCATCTGGATCAGGACGACGTTCAGGTTTGGCATGAATTGCAGCGGGACATTGATGGGGTCACTGGTGAAGCGCTGGATGAGTTTTGCAACGCTGCTGGCGTGGAATGTCGCCATGGTCGGGTGGCCGGTCTGCATGGCCTGGAAAGCCACGGCTCCCTCGGCGCCGCGAATCTCTCCAACGATGATGTAGTTGGGTCTGGATCGGAGGCCTGCCTTGAGCAGGTCGTACATGGAGACGCTGGATTCACTCGTTCCCCGGTCGCGGGTGATCAGTTGCTGCCAATTGTCATGGGGCGGAAGAACCTCGGGTGTGTCCTCTGCCGTCATGATTTTGCTTTTTGGCTTGATGAAAGAGAGAATTGAATTGGTGGAGGTTGTTTTGCCGCTGGCGGTCTCCCCTGCAACAAATACGGACATGCCATTTTCGAGGCACAGCCAGAGGTAGGCGGCGACCTCGGCGCTGAAGGTTCCCCAGGCGACGATTTGCGTGACGGGGAAGGGGGTGTCACTGAATTTGCGAACCGTCCAACTGCTTCCGCCCTTGCTGATTTCGTCGCTGTAAATGATGTTGATGCGGCTGCCGTTGGGGAGGGCGCCGTCGACGATGGGGCTGCTGCCTGAAACCGGTCGGCCCATGCGTTCTCCCATGCGGCCAAGCCAGGCGTCGTGGGCTTCGTGGGTGGGGAAAGCCAGGTTGGTTTCCACCATTCCGAACACCTTGTGGACCACGTGGAGGTTCTTGAGGCCGAGGGCGTTGATGTCCTCAATCCAGGGGTCTTTCATCACCGGTTCGATGAGGTCGTGTTCGACGATGTCCCGGAAGAGGAGGAAGCGGAATTTTTCGTCTTCCAGGGGGGTGAGGGTGTGTCGGATTTGACGGCCGCGGCGGCCGGGAACGCGCAGGGTGATCTTGTTGTTTTTTCCCAGGCGGGTGAGCAATTCGTTCAGGTGGGTGCGGTATTCATCGTCCGTTTCTGGCACGGGCACACTGGGCGATTTCAGGAACGCCTGGAGGCGGAGGGCATCGTAGATGGGGATTTCTGGCGCTTCCAATTGGGGCTGGATGGCGTAATAGCGGGGGAAAAGGCTGGTGTCGTCGTCGACGAGGTGGATGAAAATGGGGTCGCCAACGGGGTAGAGGAAATTGTACGGCTTCTGGCCCTTGAGGTCGCGGCTGATTTCGGGGACCCAGCGCGGGGCGGCGATGCTGCCGGCGGACCAGGCCTTGAGGTAGCGGGCCAGGTGGGGGTTTTTTTGGGTGACCTCTTTCAGGGTGGGTTTGGCTGCCATCTAGACCACCGATTTGATTTCGATGACGATTCCCACGCCGGGTTCGACGCGGAAGCCGATGACTTCGCCGAAGCGGCCCTGGGCGCGGGTCATGCGTTGGACGACGATGCGCCGCGTGGCACTGGCGCCTTGGAGTTCGAACTTGATGTTGAGGTACAAGTCGGCAACCTCCTTGAACGAGGAAGAGACAGAGTCGGGGACTTGTCCTTCCTCCAGGGTGAGGATGATGGTTTTGCCAAGGCTGGTAAGCCGTTTGAAGAGATGGAGGACCGCCTCGATCTGCTCGGTGGCGGCAAAATCTCCGCCGCGGGCGCGCAGGTGGTCTGCGAGGAATTTGCTGAAGGTGTCGAAAACAATGATGTCCTTGCTGTAGAGGCGCTTGGCGCGCACGATGCGTTCCAGGAGCTCGCCGCGGGGGGCGCGGGCGCCGAGAAGGGGATGGAGGGGAATGAAAACCAGACGCTCCGACATGAGGGGTTCCTCAATGTCATAATCCAGGCTCTCCATTTGGGCCAGGAAGCCGGCCGTCGTGAGTTCCGTGGACACGTAGGCGACCGACTTCTGGTTCTCGATGAGGCCGTAGGCGAG
>JBFIJP010000404.1:0-3679 GCA_041600695.1 Thermoplasmatota archaeon
AGAGCGCAGAATAAACAGCTCTTTCATGGGCAGGAAGCCAAGGATGGGAAAAGAGGCAAAGGCTGTCGGGCCACGGCCTACGGCTCCGGCCAGACCGTGATCAGGCTGGCGGGACAGAGCGTATCGCTTGCCGGCAGGTTCGACATTTCCACTTGCATCACGAAGCCGTCGAATGTGCCCCCGTGGGACGACTGGTAGGCTCCCGGCGTAATCGGGAATCCGTCGGCGTCCTTTGAGCTGGTGCGCCCCACAAGGTATAGTCGGCCGTCATCATCCACGGTGGATGCGTGCGCGAACGTGTGTCCGCCCTGCATGGTTCCTCCGAATCGATCGCTGTAAAGAACCGTGACCGATTCCGGAGAAGTCGTTCGATCATGCCGCAGGGTGGTCACCACGGCCACGCTTGCCAGTTCGTTGCCGCGGGTTCCATTGGGTCCTCCGGGAATGGGTGGTCCCTGGCCCGTGCAGGACATGCTTTGCGTCGTCGTCGGATACTCGTAGCTGTCGCCCGCATCCAAGGGGTCCGTATCGTCGCAAGCGCTCGGCTCCCCCGGCGTCTGGAATCCGGGCATCTGGAAACCAACGAGATGCACCAAGTCGCCGTACCTTTCCACATCGTAGGCACGATCCGAGAAACATCCGCCGAAGCCGGTGGCATAAATTAATTGGTCATCCGGGTCCGGTTCGTCATGTTTGACGATGGCCACCCACGCGTCGTACGCCGCCGCATGGCCGGCTCCGTTCAGACCGTTGTCTCCGTCATTCCAATCGGCGGGTTGGCGAATGTGTTCGTTCATTCCGCCCGTGGCATTGACGGCCTTGTAGCCAACCACGTATGCATAGGATGAATCGACGGACAGGCCATACGAAAAGGACCTGAAGGTCAAATGGGTGCTGTAGATCAGACCCGCGGGCCCCGGCACGCTGGGGTCAAGCTTGCCATAGAAGGCAATGTAGTTGGACAGGATGGTGGTGTCGTAATTGGCCCGATCGTGGCCATTCCACCAGAAGCCATTGACGATCGGGAACGTAATCGACTTGGTTGCTCCGGCGAAGTGAATGATGCCATCATGGAGATCGACGGCCCAGATGTGATCCTCCCCCATTTCCTCGTTGGTCGGGATTTGTTTTGCGCCGTAATTGCCATCCGGGTGCGCGGGGATGTGGCCGTTGGCGCCGATGAACGTGCTGTAAACCAGCGAGTCCTCTTCGGACGCCGTCGTATCCACGAGGGAAATCACGCCGTCCGCCGTCTTCATGCCGGGTGGGCATCGATCCGGGCCCCGCTCCTGTGGCTGTTCCTCCCGCGGGCCCGGCCGGCACGAATCATCGTTGTTGATGATGGCATGATCGTGGCGCTGGTTGAGGTAGACGTTGTCTGTTGTGGGATAAGGCGCATGGGCCGCCAGGGCTCCGCGGCTGAAGGTCCACCCGACGACGGCCACCGTGCCGGGGCGGGCATCGTCCACATCAATATCAACGAGATAATCCTCATTTTCTCCTCCGAGGTAGGTCCCGTAAAGCAGGTCGTCTCCGATGTGGTTTAGTCGAATCACGAAGCCGTCGTAGAAATCGTGGCTGGTCTCCGGCCGACCGCTCACCGGCGTCACCTCGCTGGCGTGTGTGCTGTGGAGGCAGGTTTGGTATGCCGTGTCCTCAGTGACGGGGAAATCCACGCTGTGGGTGTACCCGGTCACGTACACGCCCAAGCTGTCGATGGCAATTCCGTACCCCTCCTCGGGCTCCAAGACGTTGGGGTCGTTGGGCAGCGCCGTGCACGAGGGCGGGCTGTTGGTGGCGTAGTAGTCGCTTCGACCTCCCACGAAGGTCAACCAGTCCAACGTCATGGCGCCCGTGGGTCCAATGGCAAACCGGCCCACCATGACATCACGGTTGGGGTGGGGCTCGGTCAATCGGTTTTCAGGAGTGCCTTGCCAGGCGGCCTCTTCGGCCGTGGCCTCGGCCAGGGTCATCGTCTTGTAGGAGTGCTGCCACGTTCCGGCACCAACCTTGTCAAAATTGCGGCTGTTGCTGTACCCTGTGAAGTATATGCTGCCGCCGTAGTGCTTGGCGTCGTAGATGATCTCCGAAACCGAACCGCCCAGGTAGGTTGCATACGTGATTTCGGGGTCGATGATGAGCGGCTTTGTGGAATCATAAGGCCCCAGGTCGAAGCCCACGAGATGGGACTCGGGCTCAATTTCAAAACTGCTTTCCACGGCGTTCTCGCGGCCTCTGGAGTCGCGGGTGAAACTGGTCGGGGCGGCGTCCTGGACGGATGCCGAACCGACGCCCATGACCAGATTGCCGGCGGCATCGAGCTGCAAGGAATCGGTGCCGTGCACCTTCCACTGGATGGCGCTGGGATCGGCGCCGGGAGCCACATGGAATTCGTACTTCAACTGTCCATCCGTCAAGGTGACCCTGGCGTCGATTCCGGGCCAGACACCCTGAAACAGGACCCCGTCGTGTGTGGCTTGGTCCAATTGCCAATTGTCCGCGCTCCGTCCGTGGATGTAGCTGACTCGAACCGGCGTTTCGCCGACCGGCTGTAGTTGCATGGAGGGTGCCGGGTCAACGAATTCAACCTCGATGAAATCCGCCGGGGACTCAGGTAATGCATAGCGGAAGCCAGTCCCGATAAAATCCACGGCCCAGGGCCCGGTCGCGGCCTGATAGAGAACCTCCGCGGCTGCCTGCCCGGTGTTCTTCACGACGAGGGCAGGCATCGTGGCCGGTGGTTCCATTGGCTGCGGGCCAGCAAAAGAGGCCAAATCGATGGCGTCCACAGGCGAAGCGGGGCCGGGGTTAGTGCCCGGGATCATCATGGCGGCGCTTCCCGTGAGGAGGGCCACCATGACGATTGCGGGAATGAGGCGTCGATGACGTTTGTGGGCGTTCATCGCCATAGACTTTGATGTCGGAGATAAAACCCGAATTCGCACGCTGGTTGGCAAAGGCAGGCGAACGCCTGCGCAGCGCATGGACTGCCCGCGCGGCCCCCGCCAACGGTCCGCCGTGGGCCCTGGCGCGCTACTTGCTCATGCCCAGTGCCTTGAGCATCTCCACCGGCAGTGGAACGATGACCGTCGTTCCCTTGTTGTCCGCGGCGTTCTGAAGGGTTTGTAGCATGCGCAGGAACATGGCGCCCGGCGACTCCGCCATGACGGCGGAAGCCTCACCGAGTTTCTGGGCCGCCTGGAATTCGCCCTCCGCCGTGATGACCCTGGCGCGGCGCTCCCGTTCCGCCTCCGCCTGGCGGGCCATGGCGCGGCGCATGTCCGCGGCCAGCTCGACATCCTTGATTTCCACCATGCCCACCTTGATGCCCCAGGGGTCGGTGGCTGCATCGATGACCTCTTGCAACTTCTTGTTCAGTTTCTCCCGCTCGGCCAGCAATTCATCAAGGTCTGCCTGGCCCACGACGCTGCGCAGGCTCGTCTGGGCGATCTGGCTGGTGGCGATCCCGAAATGTTCCACCTCAACAATGGCCTTGATGGGGTCCAGGACCCGGAAATAGACCACGGCGTTGACAGAAACTGGGACGTTGTCGTGGGTAATGATTTCCTGAACCGGCACGTCGTGGGTGATGGTTCGCAGATCGACCTTGACCATCTTGTCGAGCACGGGAATGACGAAGAACAGGCCGGGCCCCTTGGCCCCGAGGAGGCGGCCCAGG
>JBFIJP010000405.1:0-3665 GCA_041600695.1 Thermoplasmatota archaeon
CGCGGCCGCCTTGTCGGGCTGGCTCACCGTCGCCGGCTTGTCCGGTCCCAGCAAATCGCAGAGTTCCGGCCCGATGGAAAGCTCGTAACTTCCCCACTCCTTCGCCAACCGGATAATATCCACCTTGTCCAGGCCGAGCAGTGGACGGATGACGGGGCGGCGGGCCGCCGCTTCCAGGGTGGCCAGGTTGCTGAGGGTTTGGCTGCTGACCTGGCCGAGGTTTTCCCCGGTGGCAAGGACATCGGCGCCGATCTGGTCCGCCAGCCGGTCCGCCAGGCGGTAGAACATGCGCTTTTGGAGGACGAAGTACAGTTTGTGTGCGTCCCAGTCGCCGGGGATGCGGCCGAGGTGCTCTCCCAGCTTGGCCACCCAGAGCCGCTTGAGACCCAAGTGGCGGGCCAAATCCTGGGCTTTGCGCACGCTGGAATCGTCGGTGATGGGTTCGAAGGAGCAGTGAAGCGCCTCCAATTCGGCGTCCTGGCGCAGCAGCATGCGGGCCGCCACGGGACTGTCGATGCCGCCGGAGAGCAGAAGGATGGCTTTCAGGAGCTCGCCCCCCGGGAGCCCGCCGGGGGCCCGTTTGGCTGTCGAGTGGCGTTCACGATTTGGCCGACGTGAGCGCTACTTAAGAGGGCTGGGGACCTGGAAAGCATGTGGCCCTGGTGCGACCCTGCAAGACCTCCGCCGCCTACGAGGCGCTGCCGGAGCGGCAGGGCCGCCTGGACATGGGCCAGGTCCGGCGGGCACTGGAAGCCGCTGGCTTTGATATTCTTCTCGACGCGCGCATCATGCTGCTGGTTCGCGGCCGCCTGGAATGCACGGTGTACCAAACCGGCCGTGTGCTCATGAAGACCCGCGACGCGGCGGAAGCCGAAGCGGCCTACGACCAGCTTGGACCGCATCTGCGTGACTGCTGGGTGTGAAGGCTGGGCTCAGCAAATGGCGCCGTGGACGCGGACCTCTTCGGGAGCGGGGCCCAGATCCAATTGGGCGTACGCCTCGGCGAAGTCCCGGATCGCCTGATCCTCCGGCACCTCCCCCTGCCAGGGCCCACGGTAGGATGCGAAGCCCAGCGGGTCGGCCTCGAAGATGTGGATTCCCTTGGTTGCACTGCGCAGGACGAGTTGGAAGGAGAACGACCAGCCGTCGGATTCATACCTAGGCGAGTGGGGGCCCCCGCCCGGCTGTGGGTCCAATGCGGCGAACAGCGCCTCCAGGGCGAGGCCATCCGTAATGGCGACGGAATACAGCAGCATGTCGATGCGTTGTGCGCCATCGAACCGGTACCCCATCTGCGTCGGCGCGGCGAGCCATTCGTCCACGAGTGACTGGGTTTGGGTGGTGTTGAGGACGCGCTCCAAGAAGCCGGCCATGATGGGCTGGAGCTGGGCCGCTGTAACGTTGGAGGAGGCGATCAGGATGGCCCGCGGGACCCTGGGGCCGGTATCGGTGGGCGCGTCGGGGTCGGCGCCCCGCGAGGGCCGCGGGCTGGCCATGCTGAGATACGGCTCCTGTCCAAGGTCGCCGTGGCTGAGAGTCGTGTCCGGTCGCCAGGATACGCTCTCCAGCGACGACGCCCCGAGGCGGGCCTCAATGGCATCGTTCTCAAAGGGGAGCGCTTCAGCCGGCATCCGGTCCTCAACCTGCCAGGAACTGTCGAGCGCACCCAAGGCGGCAAAGAACGCGGGGTCGTCCCAAACCACGGCATCGGGCATCAGCCCGCAGTGGCCCCAGAAGCAGCCGGAAAGGGTCAGCAGGAGGGCGGGAGCCAGCAGCCAGCGCACCATCAGGCATCGCCGCCGGGGCCTTGAGGATTGCCAAGACGATGTCCCCCGGCTGCCTGGACCGGTGCCAAAGCCTTATGCCGCTGCCCGGCAAGGCCCGGTCGTGGATGCGCAGGCCATCCGGGCGGACTTCCCGGTGCTGCAAACGGATCGGCCGCCGGTCTACCTGGACAGCGCCTGCACCACCCTCAAGCCTCGGCAGGTGCTGGATCAGATGGCCCATTACCACGAAGCCTGGGGTGCCTGCGCCGGGCGGTCGGTGCACCGGCTGGGCACCGAGGTGACCCTGGCGGTCGAGGAGGCCCGCGAGCGCGTGGCAGCTTTCATCGGCGCCGCGGAGCCCGGCGAATGCATCTTCACCAAGAACACCACCGAGGCAGTCAACCTCGTGGCGTACGCATTTCCTTTCCAGCCCGGCGATGTGGTGGTGGGCACGGACAAGGAGCACAACAGCAACCTCGTCCCGTGGCTGCACCAGGATCGCCGCGGCCGGCTCGACTACCGTGCGTTTCCTGCGGCGGCCGATGGCACGGTTGACCTGGACGCGTTCCACGCGTTTCTGGAGGATGCGGGCCAGTCGGGCCAGCGGCTGCGGATGGTGAGCCTCGGCCATGTGAGCAACGTGGACGGCGTGACCCTGCCGGCGCGTGAGATCAGCAAACTAGCCCACGATCTGGGGGCGCTGGTGTTCTGGGACGGCGCCCAGGGCGCTCCCCACTCGGTTGTGGACGTGCAGGACATCGGCGCCGACCTGTACGCGTGGTCGATGCACAAGATGATGGGACCCAGCCTCGGCGTCCTGTACGGCCGGGCGGACGTGCTGGAGTCCATGGACGGGTTCCTGGTCGGCGGGAGCACCGTGGCGGACGTGCGCGTGGACGACTACCAACTCCTGGGCCCGCCGGAGCGCTTCGAGGCGGGCTTGCAGGACAACGGGGCCATCATTGGTGCGGGCGCCGCGTGCGACTACCTCAACGGGCTGGGTCGCCAGGAGGTCCACGACCACGAGGTGCGGCTGAACCGGCGGGTCGACGCCGGCCTCCGGGAACTCCCGGGCGTTGAGATCGTCGGACCCACCGATGCTGCGGCGCGTGGGGGCATCACGGGCTTCAACCTGGCAGGCCTGTCCAGCCACGATGTGGCATTGTACCTGGATGAGGCGGCCGACATTGCGGTTCGCAGCGGACACCACTGCTGCCACGCCTACTTCCACGCCCGGGGCGTCGACGGGTGCGTTCGCTCCAGCCTGTACGCCTACAACACCGAGGAGGACGTGGATCGGCTGCTGGCGGCCGTGGGCGAGTTGGCGGCGGCCCTTCCCAACTAGCCGCCCCCGCGACCGGCGCCGCCCCGGCGACCTCGACTGGCTCGGCAGTCTTGACTGCCCCGGCGACCTCGACTGCCTCAGCAGCCTCAGCGGTCGCGGCGGCCACCCCGACCAACGGCCGCGGCGGCCAGGAAGCCCACAGGAACCAGCGCGAGCCCCAACCCCGGAATCGGATTGTCGTCGGTCGCCCGGCCGGCCCACTCGTCCCAGATTTGCACGGTTGGCAACGGCTCGGGACCCTCCAGGCGGAAGGTGTCGTTCATACCGAAGCGGCCGTCGCCATCGTCCTGGTAACGGAAGGCGTACCCACCCTGGTTTTGGGTTCCGCCCCGCGCCGGGTCAAACGAAGCCAGCATCGCGCCATCAGGCCCCAACACCCGCACCTCCATTTCGGACAGAGGCGCCTGGCTGGGGCCGAAAACCGTGTAATTGGCCCCGTCGAAGGCAAAGGCATGGTTGGGGGCCGCCAGCCGCGCCGTCGGCGACGGCGGCGAGAGAGCCGCCCGGGCACCGTAATCGAAGCTCATCTCGCCCGTGGCCTCGGGGCCGCTGAA
>JBFIJP010000406.1:0-3650 GCA_041600695.1 Thermoplasmatota archaeon
CGGCGTCTTCGGGCGTGATGTCCGTCGTGTCGATCACCACGTCGGCGTCCTCGGGTGCCTCGTAGGGGTCGCTGATGCCGGTGAATTCCTTGATGATGCCGGCGCGCGCCTTGGCGTAGAGGCCCTTGCGGTCGCGCTTTTCGCAGGTCTCCACGGGCGTAGAGATGTGCACCAGAACGAAGCCGCCGCCGTTCTCGACTTCCTCGCGTACGGCCTTGCGGGTGGCGTCGTAGGGTGCGATGGGGGCGCAGATGGCGATGCCGCCGTTCTTGGTGATTTCGCTGGCGACGAAGCCGATGCGGCGAATGTTCAGATCGCGGTGTTCCTTGCTGAAGCCCAGTTCGCTGCTGAGGTTCTTGCGCACAACGTCGCCGTCGAGGAGGGTGACGGGGCGGCCGCCTTCTTCCATGAGCTTGGCGAGCAGGGCGTTGGCGACGGTGCTCTTGCCGCTGCCGGAGAGGCCAGTGAAGAACACGGTGAGGCCCTGCTTGTTGCGCGGCGGGAAGGTGCGGCGCAGTTCCTGGATGACGGCGGGGAAGCTGAACCAGTCGGGGATCTCAAGGCCCTCGCGCAGGCGGCGGCGCAGTTCGGTGCCGCTGAGGTTGAGGGTCTTGGAGCCTTCCTCGACTTCGCTGATGGGCATGTACTGGGCCTTGTCCTCAACGAAGACCATGAGTTCGAAGGGCACCATCTTGATGCCGAGTTCGTCCTCGTGCTTGGTCATCAGGGTCTGGGCGTCGTAGGGGCCGTAGAACGGCTGGCCCTTGGAGTCGTCGCCGGGGCCCGCGTGGTCGCGGCCGACGATGAAGTGGGTGCAGCCGAAGTTCTTGCGGATGATGGCGTGCCACACCGCTTCGCGGGGGCCGCCCATGCGCATGGCCAGCGGCAGCAGGCTCAGGGCGCTGGTCTGCTGCGGGTAGTGCTGCATCAGAGCCTGGTAGCAGCGCACACGGGTGTAGTGGTCCACGTCGCCCGGCTTGGTCATGCCGACCACGGGGTGCAGCAGGAAATTGCCGCCCACCTGGCGCGCGGCGCGCATGGTGAGCTCATAGTGGGCGCGGTGCAGGGGGTTGCGCGTCTGGAACGCGACGACCTTCTGCCAGCCCCACTTCTGGTACAGGGCCCGCAGTTCGCTGGGCGTGTGGCGCTGGGACTTGTGGGTGTGGTGGGTGGGGGCGTCGAGCCCTTCGACCTTGCCGCCGATGTAAACGGGTCCGGCGCGGTTCATGAGGTAGTCGACGGCCGGGTGCTTGGCGTCGGTGCTCCCGAAGACCTTGGTGGCCTCGGCTGCCTTGTCCGGGCTCCACACGTCGCCGACGTGGATGACGGCGAGGGCGACGCCCTCCAAGTCGCGCAGGGCGAGCTTGCCGTGGGCCTTGGCGGCCTCGGCCGTTGCCTCGGGCACATCGAGGGTGATGGGCATCGTCCACAGGGTGCCGTCGGCAAGGCGCATGTCGTTGCACACGGCTTCGTAGTCGGCCTTGTTGAGGAAGCCCTCAAGTGGACTGAAGCCGCCGTTCATCAGCAGCTCCAGGTCGCACAACTGGCGGGGCGTCAGGTCCCAGGAGGGCATGTCCACCAGGGCAGCCTTCAGCTCGGCGCGGCGCTCCGGGCCGGCCATCAAATCCTTAAGTTCCCCGCCGTGGGGAGCGATCAGTTCAATCATTCTTGTTCTCCTGTGGTTGCCAAGCGGCGTCCGCCGTTGCGATGAAAAAGGGGTTGAGCAGGTCGTCCTTGTTGTAGCGCAGGGGGCGTCCGTTGTCGGCACGAACAACGGCACCTCCGGCTGCTTCCAACACGGCCTGCGCGGCGCCGGTGTCCCACTCCATGGTGGGCGCCAGACGCGGGTAGAGGTGAGCGCTGCCGTCGGCGACGCGGCAGAACTTCAGGCTGCTTCCGGACGAAACCAGTTCGTGCTCGGGCAGCGTTGAGAGGTAGTCTTCGGTGTCCTGGTTGCGGTGGCTGCGGCTGGCGACGACGCTGAGCTTCTCGCCGGCGGCGGGGCGCGCCGTGGACAATTCGCGGCGGCCCGACTCGTCCTCAACGAACGCCGTGCGGCCCCGGTGGCCGTAATAGGTGCGGCCAAGCACGGGTGCATGGACGACGCCGACAAGGGGTTCGCCGTCGACGATCAGCGCGATGTTGACGGTGAACTCGCCGTTGCGCTTGATGAACTCCTTCGTGCCGTCGAGGGGATCGACCAGCCAGAACGCGCTCCACGCTTGGCGAGTCGTGCGCTCGATGCCCTTGGATTCCTCGGAGAGCACAGGGATGCCGGTGTCCTTGAGGCCAGCCACGATGACGTTGTGGGCCGCCAGGTCGGCGGCCGTCAGGGGCGAATCGTCGCCCTTGATTTCGACGTTGAAGTCCTCGCGGCCATAGACCTCCAGAATGGCCTCGCCGGCGCGGCGGGCGAGTCCCACGAGCAGGTCTTCCCAATCCTGTTTTTCCGGCTCCGTGGGAGTGGCTGTCATGGGGGTCGATTCGGCCCTACCTGCCCCCCTTTAAAACTGATTCGTGAAGCTTGGCGCCTGGAGGCCGGCCTTCGCCTGCCCACGCCGAGGTGGTTTCGTGACCGAAATGGCGCAGCGGAGCATGGCTGGCGAATCAAGGGTGAGGGATCCATGGCGACGGTGGGTTGGCGGATTGGCGACCGGCCAGGGTGCCTCGCGAAGAGGCCGGGTGGAATCGGCCCGGGCGGGGCCTGGACCCGGCATTGGCAGGGCGGGCCAGCAGGCCTGCGCGCCCGAGCGCGGTGGGTAGCTCCGCGCCCGCATCCCTCGTCCCGGTGCGCGAAGGAGGGGGCCACGACTGCGGGCAGCAAGCAGCGCGCTAACGAGACTGGCGGATGCCGCCTCTTGGGCGATCAAAGAACTTAGGGCCCCCGGATGGTTACCCCGCGGGGCAGTTCCCGCGGGTCGGCTTCTTCCAGGGGTGGCACGCGAATCTCGGCGCCGCAGGAGTCGCAGGGACCCACCGTGATTCCGCAAGAGGTCCTGCTGCCAACCTCGAGCGCCACAGAACAACCGGCTCGCTGTCCTGCGGGTGCTAACCAGCCACCGGCGCCGCAGATGCTTGCACCCGCGCTGCCCATCTCCCCTACACCAATCCAGAACGCTGCCGCAGGACACGCGACGGCGCCCGGCGCGCAGACCGTGGCCGATGCAGGACCCGGATCGACTGATTTGCAATCGTCGTAACCGGGCAGGGGCTCCTCGGCGGAGGTCGGAACGGCGGCCGCTGCCAGGATCAGGATGAGCAGAAGAGCAAGCAGAACATTTCGAAGTCTCACGCAACCACCAGCCGGGCAATCATCGCACGAGCAAGAAATAGTTGGTGTCGGCGGTCGGGCCAGGCCCTGATCAGCGGGCCCAATCCAGCTTGCGGCCCAACTCCTCCTCCAACTCCCGAACACGCGGCTGGCACATCTCGATGAGCCTGGCCCGGAGTGCCGGGTCGAGGGGGCGTTTGGTTGCCGGCCGGGTGTTCCAGTGCTTGAGGCGGTACAAGAACTCCCCCCTCAACGTCGTCGGGTCGGGGATCTCCCGGGGTCCGCGCAACCACCGCGGCGGATGGCAAACCCAGCGGTGCAGGCGCCAACTGCGAATCTCCTTGGAGGGGTTGACCATGCGGAAATCCGGCTGGTGGCC
>JBFIJP010000407.1:0-3645 GCA_041600695.1 Thermoplasmatota archaeon
ATCCCAGACCGGCTCGACGCCGTCACCCTCGGCGCAGAACGCCCACACGGGCGTCTCGACGTTCGGATGGAGCGTCCAGTCCTGTTCCTCAACCCAAAACGTGATGCGGCGCGTCTGGGGCCCGTCGGAGCTCATCACCGTGCAACCGGCCAGCGCCACCGCGGCCAGAGAAAAAATTGCGAGAACTGTATAGACCTTGTTCTTTCCCATGGCGCCCAGTCAGCCCGGCAGCCGGTAATAGACAAGGGCTATTTCGCAGGGCTGATTCTCAGGACCGAGAATAGCCCGATGGTGTCAACCCGCCCTTTGACTCAGGCCGCGGTGGAGACCGCGCTCTCCTCGGCCGCCGCGCGCCGAATCGTGTCCATCTGCATCCGCAAACCCCTCGCCGTGAAGGAGATCAGCGATTCCACGGCTCTGCCTCTGGCATCCGCGTACCGTCAGGTGGGCAAGCTGGTGGAGGGAGGGGTCCTGATCGTGGAGCGGAGCGCCATGACACGGGACGGCAAGCCCTACGATCTCTACCGGTCGCGCATCCGCCTCGGACGCATTGAGGTTAGCGCAGACCGCGTGGATATCGTGTGGGAAGCCAACGCGGCACTTGAGGACCGGCTGATGAATCTCTGGAACCAATTGGGGACCTGACCATGGAACACGGCGTTATCCTGATCCTGACCATCCTGAAGGCACTGACCGTCCTGGCAGGCGCGATTTTCCTTTCTTTTACACTGCGGGCCTACCTGAAACATCGCGCAAGGGCGATGCTGGTGCTGCTGGTAGCCATCGCCCTGATGACGGGCGCCGCGGTGGCGGAAGGAATCGCGGTGCAGGTGCTAGGCCTTGAATTGGCCGGCGCCCACATCGTCGAGGCGGTATTCACCCTGGCAGCTTTCGTTGTGCTCGTCATGTCCGTGATCTCCCACCGCATCGGGGGCGAGGCGCCCCTCAATGGCAGCGTCGACGACGGCGACGAGCGCGCCGCCGAACCGTAGGCGCCTCTAGATTTCCCACAGCGCGGCCCGGCTCGGGCCAGATGCACCCGACGGGACAGGTCGGGTCGTGGCATCGGGTGCCGCTTCTGGCTTCGATGCCGGGGCGGGGGCGCCCTGGCTCGGCGCGGCCAGATTGTCCACCAGGGTCCACTCACCCGTCATCTCGAAGCGCACGGTTTCGCGGGCAATTCGGCCGAGAAAGAGTTCGCAAGCGGAAACCACCTTCTGCATGTCCATGCGGCGCTGGCTCGCCGGTGCATCGGCCGGATAGCCGCCCAGGTACACGGTGAGAAACGCGCGGGCCAGCCGGCGCACCACGATGAGCGTGCTGGTGGCCCGGCCCATGGTCAGGCTCACCCCCGGGTTGTGAAACACGTACCCGGTCTCGCCGCCGTCCTGGACTTCCCAGCCATCCAGGCCCAATTCCCGGGCCTGCAGGGGCCCCCACAGGACCGTGCGGAGGCCCTTGGGCACCGCGGCCTCGAAACGCGTCACGTAGACGCCCGCGTCAAGCACATCCATGGCGCATCCCGGCGATGCCATGTGACCGCCCGGCAAAAAGGCCGCCCATACAGCCGAACGTTGATCAGTGCGCCCCGATTCGCCGCCGCAATGGTGTTGACGCAGGCCGTTGGCCGCCCGCGCTCCTTCTGGTCGGGCTTCCTTCTCGCCGTTGTGACGTTCAATTTCTACCGGTACTACTGGGATTACCAGGCCCACATGGAGTTGTACCACCAGTTTGAACTGCGCCGCGAGGGCCGCCGGGACGGCGTCGCCTGGTACACCATGGCGCGCATTCTCCCCGTTCTGGACTTCGTGTATTTCTACTACTTCGCCAGCAACCTGGAGTATCTGGGTTTGCGCATGGGACACCCCAAGGTGGCCCGGCCGGGCCCCATCCTCGCATTGCTGGTCCCCGCCTACATCGCACTTCTCATCATCAGTGTGATCGGTTTGGCCGTTGCATCCGATTCCATCAACGTCGACGAGGAGGGCGAATTCACCATTGACAGCCGGGCTCAGTTGATCGCGGGCGCCTCCATCTTCGTGGGCGGCTTCGGCGCCTGGGTTCTTCTCAAGAGCATCGCCTACGGCATCCTCCAGGGAGCGGTGAACCGCATCTGGAGCAGTTACGACAAGCGCATGGTGCAGTTGCGCTCAAGCCCAGGTGTCGCCCCGGCGCCGGCGCCCTACGAGGCGGCCAGCACCACGGCGTAGGGGAATCGCCAGAGGAATGGCGATCAGCATCGCCAAGTAGATCATCGCAACGATGGAGAGGCTCCAGACCTCATCCAGTCGCGGCACGGTGAGGCTGATCAGGGCAACGAAGATGGCGCTGGCGTTGTTGAGCCAGTGGAGCACCACCGATGGCACCAGAGCAAGCCAGCGCACGCGCACGTCGGGCAGGGACGCCAGGATGGAATAGAGCACCATCGTGAGGGCCGTCGACCCGCCGTGGAAGGCAACCCGCCCGTACAGGATGCGGGTCGGCTCCTCACTGTACGTGATGGTGTGTTCGAGGATTCCGAAGCCTGCCCCGACGGCGAAGGCCAGCGGCACCCGAACGACGCCGAGGGCCCCCAGGGGGGCACCCAAGGCGCCGACGCCGCGAGCCAGAAGCGTGAGCAGAAAGAACAGCGCCGCGCCGGCGGCTGCCGCCATGCGAACCGTCACGTCGGGCCAGACGCGGACCACTTGCTCAAGCAGCAACGGATCGGTGGCCATCATCGCTCCCAGGCCGGCACCCACGCCTGCGGCTAGGGGCCATCGGATGAATTCACCTGCCGCACGGCCCAGGGCGGTGCGGACCCGGATGCCCGTGGCCAGCAGCAGCGCCAGGCCGAACTTGAACAGCTCTTCGAAAATGGGAGCTCCCAGGACCAGTTGGTAGAGGAAGGCAGCCTGGTCCACGAACACCGCGAAGAAGCCGGCCAGCAGCAGGACGCCGGCGAAGCGGTGCTCGGAGGCCGCCGACCAGGCGGCAAACGGTGGCCGGGCATCCCCGCGGGCGCGTTTTCCCCAGAAAGCGCGCTCCGGGAGGTTTTCGACGCGAAACGCCGCCCGGGGCCCCCAGAAAGGGTCGGGGGCGGGGACCGGAGTCCATTGTCGGGCGGGGGCGCTGGACCAAGTTGGGCGCGGGGCCCATCCGGAGGGCGTCGGCGGCGCTGGCGACCGGCCGATCGGTTCCCACCGCCCGCCGGGGTCGGACTCACTCATCGCCGCGGCAACCCCTGGGGGTGTATAGAACCCGACACGGTTCCCCGCGCGCGGCGCGCGGGCGTGAGGGGGATGGCGGGTCGGTCTGAAGCAGTGGCGCCGGCCGCCGGAGACGGCCCAAGGCGGCCGGAGTCGTGCGAGCGTGCCAGACCAAGGCCATAGTCGTGCCGGAATCACGTCAGAACGAGCGCAGGGCCGTAACAAGGACGGTCTACAGCCAGCCCAACACGAGGTCGACGGCGGCGTCCAGATCGGGTACGATGGCAACGAAGGGCACGTTGTCGCGGCGCGCCTTCTCCTCCAGTTCCTCGGCCGTGCAGGTGGTGGCCAGCAGGATCGCAGGTATGCCAAAGGCGGCCGCCGCCTGGGCGTCCCGGATCTTGTCCCCAATCATCACCGCGCGGGTCTTGTCAACGGTGCCCAGTGCCTTGGCCCC
>JBFIJP010000408.1:0-3634 GCA_041600695.1 Thermoplasmatota archaeon
CGCAGGCGCAGCTCCAGTGCTCGCTCACGATTCCGGTCCGTCGCCGCACCCGCCAAGCCGCCGCGGCAGCCGACGGCACAGGCGCGCCCAGAGGAGGCCGCCGATGATGCCGACGGGCAGGAAGAAGAACGGCATCCCCGGGATCGCCAAGGAGGCCAGGGCGGTGCCCCCGCCCAGGTTTCCCGTGCTGGCGTCGAAGGCCAACCCGATCCCGGCGTGGAGGAGTCCCGCGAGCAAGCTCAACGAACGCGGCGAAGGCACCGAAGTGCCGAACGGCAGTTGCCGCATCCACGCCAAGTCAATTCGCCGGAGCGGATCGCGGTTTCGATTGACGCATCACCCAAGGCCTCGCTGCATTACTACAGCGGTCAGTGGTCGTGCTTGCCCTCGTGGACATGCGCCGCCTGCGTGGCCTTGTGTAGGTGATGCGAAAAGACCAGGAACTCCAGCATGGCCGATGTGTACCGCCTGGCGGCCGGCAGGTCATCCGGATCATGACTGGCCATTTCCTGCGCGTCCCTGAACGGCTTAAGGATGGCGTCCCCCACCGCATCCTGAAGGAGCGACACCACCGCAGAGGCGTCCCCTGACTCGATGGCCTGCTCCCCCAACGGCAGGACGGGCCCGTGATCGAGGCCGGCGGGCTTGAGTCCGTCAAACGACGCACCTTCGCCTTCGCGGTGCAGGCGCACGGCGGTTTCAAGCAGCCATTCCTGGGCCACATGGGCTGCGTCGGGGCCGGCATCGTGGGCTTTCAACGCGGCGTCAAAGACCCGCCTCATCTCAGCTTCGCTGGCCCCCGGCACGAAGCGAAGGATTCCATTGGGGTTGCGGGTGGCAAGGGCCTCCAGGGCCGCGAGGGCCACGGGGCCGTCGCGCGCGTCACAGTGGGGCGGCACACCACCTGATCCCCCGGTGCCGTTCTAACACCACCTCGTCAGGACGCGGGCCCACGGGTGCGCTTCGGGCCGGGGCCTGACTGCCCCCGCCGTTTGGGAAGGATGGCCGGGGGGCGCCGGCCCCCGGAGCAACAGTCAAGCATCCAGCCAACCCAACGTCCTGCATGGCACGCACGATCTGGAGCGGAGCAATCGGCTTTGGTCTGGTGGCGATTCCGATCAAGGTTCAGTCGGCAACGTCCAGCCGAACGATTCGATTCAATGAATTGCATGGCGTGGACGGTGAACGCATTCGCCACCCGCGAGTGTGCGCGGAGCATGGCGAAATCCCCTACAACGAAATCGTCAAGGGCTACGAAATACGGGAGGGCGAATACGTGGTCCTCACCGAGGAGGAACTGGCGGCTGCCTCGCCGGCCAGCAGCAGGCTGATCGATGTGGAGGCGTTCGTGGCCCTCGCGGATATTGATCCCATTTTCTTTGACAAAACGTATTACGTCATTCCGGACGCCGTGGGCGCGAGGGCATACCAACTCCTCGTGGAGGCCATGGGGGCGGCGGGCAAGGCGGCCATCGGCCGTTTTGTGATGCACGGCAAGGAGCACCTGGTCGCGCTGCGCGTGCGCGACCACCGGATCGTCATGCAGACCCTGTTTTTCGCCGACGAAATCACGCCCCCCGATGCCATCGAGGCCCCGCCCGCGGCGACGAAGAAAGAGAAAGACCTGGCCAAGTCGCTGATCAAGAGCCTGGCCCGGCCGTGGAAGCCCGACGAATTTGAGGACGCCACGCGCAAGCGGGTGCTCAAGGTCGTCGAGGCGAAGGCGGGCGGCAAGACGATCAAGGCGCCGCCGGATTCGGCCAAGGCGCAAGTCGCGGACCTTGAGGAGGCGTTGGCGCGGAGCCTGGAGGCCATCAAGCATTGAGGCGGCCCGAGTGGGTTTCGCCCATGCTGGCCAGTTCGGGTCGCGGCCGACTCGGCACCGGACCATGGTTGGCCGAGCGGAAGTTCGACGGCAGCCGAACGATAGCCGTGGTCGACGGCGAGGTGCGGTTCTTCAGCCGTTACGGCAAGGACGCCACCCTACGCTTGAGGCACCTGGCAACCGATATCCCGATTCGGCCCATGGTGCTCGACGGCGAGGCGGTCGCGTTTGCGGGGACCGGCGACGACTATGCGGCCGTTAAGCGGGGGCGCGCCACCCATTACGTGGCCTTTGACGTGCTTTTCCTCGATGGCCAGGACACCCGGCAACTGCCCCTGCGCCGCCGCCGTGAACTGCTCAGCCGGATGGATTTTGGGCCCCGCGTGATCCGCTCCCACGCGGTCGAGGGGGACCCCTCAGCGATGCTCGAAGCCGCGTGCAAGGAGGGCTGGGAAGGACTGATCGCCAAGCAGGCGGACAGCACCTACCAGAGTGGCCGGTCGCCGGCGTGGCGCAAGCTCAAATGCCGGCACGAGGCCGACTTTGCCGTCGCGGGGTACAAGGAAAACCCCGGCGGCGCGCCGTCGCTGCTGCTGGCCGACGGCGAACGATTCGTGGCGGCGCTGCGGGCCGGCCTGGACGATGCTGCGCTGCGCGTCGTCGCCGACTACCTTGCTCGGCTGCCGGCCGCTGGGCCGCGCGCCAACATCGCCGGAGCGGTCTGGGTCGACTCACCCCTCGTCTGTCGCGCATCATTCGTGTCGAAAACCCCGGACGGCAGTCTCCGGCAGGCCAGGATCGCCGGGTTGCACCTCCACGGGCGCACATGGCCGTGAAATCGCCTGAGAGCCAGACCCATTGCCCTGCCGCTCGGGCGACCGTCAGGCCACGGCCCTCGCGGCGGCGGGCGGCGGCGTGAACCGGCCGCGCGCCTCCTCCACCGCCTCGCGAATCACGCACCCATCCATGTGATCGTTCACCAATCCCATGGCCTGCATGAACGCGTAAACGGTTGTTGGCCCAACGAATTTCCAGCCATGTTTCTTCAACTGCCTGGCCAATTCGACGGACTCGCTGGTCGTCGACGCCGGCTCGTTTCGGGGCGCCCGCCGGGCCGGTTCAAATTGCCAAACGAAACCCGCCAGGGAGCCGGCCCCGACCAAGGCCTCAACGTGTTGCGCGTTGTTGATCACAGCCTCGATTTTGCCGCGGTGCCGCACAATTCCGGCGTCGCCAAGAAGACGCTCGATATCCTCCTCGGTGAATTTGGCGATCCTCGCGAAATCAAAACCTTGGAAGGCGGCGCGGAAATTCTCCCGCTTCGCCAAGATGGTACGCCAACTCAGTCCGGATTGGAAGGCCTCCAGGCTGAGTTTTTCGAACAAGCGAATGTCATCATCGACGGGAAATCCCCATTCCTTGTCGTGATAGTCGAGGAATTCCGGGGCCGCCAGGGCCCACTCGCATCGGGGGCGGCCATCGGGGCCGGGGACCAGTTCCACGCTCCCGTGAGCGGCCCGTTCTTGATGAGTCGTTCGCAGGGCCTATGCCGTCGTTCCCTCACTCATGCTGCCGCCGGGCTGGGTGTCGCGCCGAGCGGCCGTGGAATACGTGGCAGGGAGCTTCATGAATTTGGAATACGTGCGAATGATCCACGAGACGGGGCCGCGGAAGTAATAGCATTCGGGAAAAGCTCCCTGGTCAATCTGCTTCTTGTATTTTGCAGCCGTTCCTTTTGTCAGGTGGAAGAAAAGCTCGCTCGTGTTTTCGAAGACTTCGTGGATGATCAGCGCATCTTCGCCGACCACG
>JBFIJP010000409.1:0-3633 GCA_041600695.1 Thermoplasmatota archaeon
ACCCCTGGTTCCAGTGGAACTCCACATGAAATGGGGGTACTTTCACCCCCCTGGGGGCCATTCCTTTAAATAAGAAGGGCCTGGGCCGCCGGTTTTTGGGATTAAGGCTAAATACCCAAGCTGAAATGCAAGTGTCAGACAATGTCGGACGAACGGCAACACCTGTTGCCCTTCGGATGCCATTGTGTGCCCATGATGTCTGACATCTGGCACACCTCTTCCCCGAGGCCAACATGAAGACCGACCGCATCACCATTCGTCTGCCAACGGCCATGGTGTCCAAAATGGACGCCCTGGTAGGCCTGGGCCAGTACGGCACCCGGACGGAGGTCGTGCGCCACGCATTGCGCCAGTTCTTTGAAGAACAGGGCAGCCGCGCGGACAAGACGGTCGAGGCCGAGGAGAAAATGCAGAAGCTCGTCAAGCTGGCCGCCATCCTTCGGGACAACCAGGACCTGCTCGACGCACTCTGACCTCTTACAGTCCTTGCTTCACAGAGTAGGGATGGGATGCACTCGGGATCGGAGGGGCCGCGACCCCCTCCGGTCCTCCGAAGAACACCCAGTCGCCCGATCAACACATTTGGAGGAGCCGCCAATGCAGAGTCTAATCGGAGCCGCCGTGGGCTACACGCAAGACAACGAGCTGAAGGAATTCGAAAACTTCGGCGAGCCAAAGATCGTGATCGTCGGATGCGGAGGTGCCGGTGGCAACACCGTCAACCGCCTGCACCGAATCGGCGTCAAGGGCGCCGAAACCATCGCGATTAACACCGACAAGCAGGCACTCGACCTCGTCGAGGCCGACAAGAAGCTGTTGGTGGGAAAGACCATTACCCGCGGCCTTGGCGCCGGCGGCTACCCAGAGGTGGCCGAACGCTGCGCCGAGCAGGCACGCGCCAAGCTGGAAGAGATGCTCAAGGGCGCTGACCTTGTGTTCATCACCGCCGGCATGGGCGGCGGCACCGGCACCGGCACTGCGCCGGTCGTCGCTGACATCGCCAAGAAGCAGGGCGCCATCGTGGTCGGCATGACCTCGACGCCCTTCAACGTCGAGCGCGCCCGCATCATCAAGGGTGACGAGGGCCTCCAGAAGCTCCGCGCCAAGGCCGACAGCGTCATCGTCCTCGACAACAACCGGCTGCTGAAGTACTGCCCCAACCTGCCCATCGACCAGGCATTCTCGGTCATGGACCAGCTCATCGCCGAGACGGTGAAGGGCATCAGCGAAACCATCACCCAGCCCAGCCTGATCAACCTGGACTACGCCGACGTCAAGTCCATCATGGGCGAGGGCGGCGTGGCCGTGATGCTCTGGGGCGAGGCCAAGACCACCGACGGCCCCAGCGCCGTCGTCAACGAAGCCATCAGCCACCCCCTCTTGGACGTGGACTACCGCGGCGCCACCGGCAGCCTGGTCCACATCACCGGGGGCCCCGACCTGACGCTCAAGCACGCCGAAGAAGTCGCCGAAGCCCTCACCTATGAGTTGGACAGCCACGCCAACGTCATCTGGGGCGCCCGCGTCATCCCCGAGTTCGAAGGCCGCTGCCGAGTCATGGCCATCATGACCGGCATCAGCACCATCGACCGCGCACCCGTCGCCGAGGAGCGCAACCGCGAAGGCGTCGTCAAGTTCCGCGAACAAGAGCCCGCCGCGGCCCGCCGCAGCGCCGGCTACCCCGTCGAGCGCCCGCAGTCCATGAGCCGCGAGCGCAGCCGCTTCGGCATCGACAGCATCAGCTGAACTCCTACCTACCCTCGTGCCTCCTCTTCCTCTCCTCCCCATCACGATTACTCAACGCACCTCCGCTTGCAGCACCGTCCTCCCACGGCGCCGCGAGCAAGCCGGGGCGGCCCCTCCCTGCCGCCCCGGCCCCCCTCGGGGGGTCCCTCTCGCCCTTGCCGTCCCCGCTCAGGCTCTTCCACCGACTCCGTCGGAGGGGACGGCAAGGGTATTTCGGCTTGACCATCACCCAGGTCCGGCTGGGCTTTTCTTGTACCCCCGCTGTGGGGGCGCCATGCAGTCCCCAACGCGCTATGCTTTCGACGTCGCTTCGAAGGCGTCCACATGGTTGGATCTCTTCATCGGACTGGCCCTGACGACGGCCGTAATCGGCGGCCTCATGGTCGTCGCCGCCGTCGTGACCAACGGGGGTGCCGGGGCCATTATTCGCGGGTTGTGGGCCACGGGTGCCGGCCTCGCGCCCCTGCCTGTCTTGCGATTCATGCAGGCGCACCTGCTTCTCTCACGGGCGCTCGTCGAGGAGGTTCAGGCGCTACGCACCCATGCTGGCGACCCGCGGGTCATTCTCGACGAGAAAGTTACGTTGCCCGGCGGGCGTGTCGGGCAGTAGGGTTCCCTCGGCTGCCACGGCCGTCACTGGCAATCGCACGGAGCCATCACGCGGTGGCTCGTCAGCCATTTTGCGTGGAAAGAACGGGGTGCCCACCGGCGTGCAGCCGTGGGCGGCATTGGCTGCCCCAATCAAAGTGCATCGGGGGGCCGGCCTGAGGTTGGCCTCGCAGCGGGTCCCACGGTGTGCAGCGATGGCATCGGCCCCCTGCGAAATCAAGGAATCGAGGATCCCCCATTATTTGCACAGGCCAAGGCTTGTCCAACGGGGTACTAGGTCTGCCCGTGCATGTGCCGCACATGGCTTGGATACGATTCCAGACCCCGCCCTTTGCCCTGCTCGTAACAGCCCTCTTCGTGCTGACGCACATGCCTAGCGCTGATGCAGTCCCATCACCTGACCGGATTCCCATCAGCGTGGATCAAGATCCGTGTGACCGGGGTGGCTTTGCCACGGTCCCGAAAATGACCGGAATAAACGGCGAACTAGATTGGTCGATTGGTGCCGTCTACAATCCTGATTGCTCAATCTCCGTGGCCACGCCGCTCCTTCCGGCATACGTCGAAACGGGGAGCGTCGACCCACCCTACCGCATCGACCAGCACGGCGCGGTTTGTAAGCGGAGCGAGCCGATCGGCTTTGATCGCTGGAGTTACACGATGTTTGTGACGGCCGAGATTTCGAAGACGACCTACCGCGGAAGCCTGCCCTTCGTCGGGGAATCCACGATCACGATCAACGTCCCCACCAAGGATTGGCGTTCCCCCACCTACAAACACAGCTACGAAGGTCCTTTCTCGAAGCCAGAGTGTGAAGCAAGCCTTGCCGCTGATCAGAAGGCCGCGTGGACCGCTGCAACGGACTGGGTGAAGAACAACCTGCCGGCCGGAGCCTTGTATCCTTCGACTGGTAAGGTGTCTCTTATCCCGATGACTGGCGGAGGCCACTTGGTCACCACGGGCACCATGCATGGCCTTTGTGAATTCGTGTTCAACTTGGTGCCAGCCTGGGAACTGGTCTGCGACTTTGTGTTCCAATCGGCCGGTGGGCTCGTGGTTCTTGCCCATGCTACCGGCGCTTCGTTCTTCGTTTCGCCGACGGCGACGGATCCGGCTCTCGGCAATGCGGAATTGGTGACGACTGAATTGCAAAACCGGGGCGTCACGCCTGGCAATCTTGAAGCGCAGGCCAACGAAGCATATCGTGATGGCGAGGCACTTTTCAAGGAGGGCCGGCGGACCGTCAACCAAAGCACCGCCGAGCTTCAGGCAAATTGG
>JBFIJP010000410.1:0-3633 GCA_041600695.1 Thermoplasmatota archaeon
AGTCGGCTGGCTTCGATGGTGCGGCACGGGAAGGACTCGGGCATGACGATGGGCACGCGGTACGCCTGCGCCCAGCGCCGGACGTCCTCAAGGGTGTAGGCGGACAAGTTAGGGAAGGACGCGTTGGGCTGGTTGCCGTCTTGGGCAAACAAGTGCCCGGCACTGACGGCAACCCACTCCACCTGCACATCGGCGTAGCGTTCGGGGTGGGCCTGGACCCGCCGCCAGGCAAGGTAGCTGTAGGGCGACCCGAAGTCGAAGTAGATGGTGAGCTTGGACACAAGTGCGTCAATGCGGCGCGGCTCTTGGTTTACTCGGTGAAGACGCTTTGCAGGGTACCGGTCCAAACGGGTCCCATCTCGTGGTGGAACACGGGGTAGGCGGCCCGCACGGCGGCTTCCAGGTCCGTCACGGCCCGGTGGACCGCTTCCAGAAGGGGTCCTGCGGATTCGTCGGCTTGGACCAGGAAGCCGCGGGGGAGCTTGGTTACTAGGACATCTGCCAGGTGTTCGAGGCCGTGGCGCAGCGTCTTCTCCAGTTCGCGGCCCAGGTCACCCGATAGCCATGCGGCATAGCGGACCGGCACGAGGACGCGGGCGGCGTGGATGGTCTTGGGCGGGGCCTGGTCAAGGATGGCTTTTCCCATGAGGTGCCGACGCGCAGGGTGCGGGACATCCCTTGGCCAGGGTGTAGGAAATTCGAACATGCCCTGGCCCGTTCGTGGCCATTTTTCTCTTACTGCATGCAATCGGGGGGTGGTGAGCGACCGCTCCCCTGCATCGGGTGCCAGCCGGCCTCCTGCAGGACCGCATGGTGGTTGATGAACAGGGAACAGTCCATGGAGACTGCCTCGTAGCTCCAGGCGACGGTCATGGCCCCCAGGTGGTTTTGAACCACGGGCTCGGCCGTGCCGCGGGCCAAGGAGTATCCGCCCCGAGTAAACGCATCCGCCGCTCCGGATTCCGGCCGAAACAGCACATCCTGTGCCTCGACGGCCACGCCGTGGGCCCCGGCGATGCGCAAGGCCCGCCCATGCTGGGTGTCTTCAAGGGACACGTTGGCATCGCCCCGGTGGACCCTCGCCGCCGCCAGCCACGCCTCGGCATCGGGGCCGCCCGGGGCGAGCCACAAGGGTACGTCCACGATGAAGTCCCCACTGGCCGAGATTCCGATGACCAGCGATTCTCTGCTGAAATCCTCCTGGCCTGGGGGCTCCGCGCATCCCGGGAGCAGGGCCGCCAGGGCGATCGCTGCGACCCAACTTCGCATGGTTGCTTGACGCCGGCCGCCCTTTTGATGGCCGCGATGCCAGCCGGGCGCCAGCGGGGCGCCAGCGGGGCGCCAGCGGGGCGCCAGCCGGCCGCTACTGCTGGGCCTTCTGGTAGGCGATGATGCTCTCGAAGATGGCGCGGCCGTCGCCCACATCGTGCCCCAAGCCCGCGTCAAGGCCCGTTCGGGTCCAATCCGGGTGGCCCCGGCGCCAGAAGACCCGCTCCGGGTGGGGCATCATGCCGAACACGTTGCCCTGGGGATTGCAGACGCCCGCAATGGCGTGGGCAGCACCGTTGGGGCTCCACGGGTATGCCGGGTCGTCGCTGCCCTCGGGGTCCGTGTAGGTGAACACGATCTGATCCTGGTCCCGCAGGCGCTTGTACGCCGCCTCGTCTGCCATGAGGAACTTGCCTTCAGCATGACTGCTGATGATCGTGCGCACCTCACCCCGGGGAATCGCGCGGGTAAACTTGCAGGTGCCGCGGTTGACGTGCCGGAGGAGGCTCGGGCGGCATTCGTAGTGGCCTGAGTCGTTCAGGTGCAACGCCGCCGTGGGCGCATCCGTAAGCCGGACCCCGTCCATGTCAGGCAGCATGCCCAATTCCACGAGGATCTGGAAGCCGTTGCAGATGCCAAGCACCGGTTTACCCGCCGCCACGAACTCCCGCAAGTCGTCGCCCAGGCGGCTCTTCATGCGGGCAGCCAGAATCGCACCGGCGCGAATGTAGTCGCCGGCTGAGAAGCCGCCAGCGATCCACAGGCCGTCGTAGTCGGACAAACGACGGCGCTCATGGGGTGCCACGTCGTCGCCGGTCAATTGCTTCAGGTGGATGGCTTCCGCGTCAACGCCCAGCTCGCGCAAGCACGCCACCGACTCGTCCTCGGAGTTGGTGCCTTCGATTCGGAGCACGGCCCAGGAGAGGCTCACGTGGCCGGCCAGATGGAAGGGGTAGAAAATGGGATTGGCGGAGCGCCAAGGGTCGAGGCGCGCCCCCGAGTAGCTGGTGGCCACGCTGGGCTGGTGGCCAGCCCCGGCCGCCATGCTTGCTGCGAGCCCCCGCGCGAACGCCGTCGTCCTGAAGCAAGCCGCGGGGCAAGCAGGTGGATCTGGCCGAGGCACTCCCGTTTGCGGGCATGCGCTGCAGCGGGTGTGCTGGTTCGTCCGGGACAGCCGATCAGCTCGCCGCGCCATGACCGGCTCGTGGCACCGTCCGTCGACGGCTGCACGAGGGGCGTCGAATCAAGCGGGTTGGTGGCCGCGCCCTGGCGAAAATGGTCGTCGCCGTGGCCGCGTTTTCAACTTGCAAAGGAGAGATTATCTGGTAGGTTCGACATGCAACAGGAAGGCCCTGGAACCTACCAGGAGCCAGGTGTCAGCATGTGCGCCCTACCCACACCTGATCGACCAAGGGCCTCAGCGTCCGGCCGAGCCCGAACGCCCGCAGGCCGAGGCCGCGCCCATCCTACCCGTTCCGGGTGGGGCAGCGGCTATGGCGGTCGCGACTCGGCGATCCTGGCCTCCCACGCGCTCACGCCCGCTGCGTCGGAACTCCAGGCAGACGATGTGGCGCGAGGAATGCTCCGCCAGCCTGACTCGCAACTGCCGGACCGGTCGATGGGGACCCAGAACGCGGCCCCGCCCGCGTCAAGGATTGCTGGCAGTTCAGGAGCCCACCATGGGCAACCGCTCGATGCGGCAACGCGGGATTTTTTCGAACCACGGCTGGGGTTTGACCTGGCACGGGTGCGCATTCACAGCGACCGACGCGCCCTGGAATCCTCGGAGGCCCTGGGGGCCCGCGCCTACACCGTGGGCCAGGACATTTTCTTCGGTGCCGAGGGCTACCATCCGCACACGGGCGACGGACGGCGCCTGCTGGCACATGAACTGGTTCACACGGTTCAACAAGATATCATGGGCAGGGCCACCCTTCAACGGGCCGAGGTGGATGAAGGCGCCACCGGAGTGAATTGCAGCACCCTGGCTGATGGTTCATCGGCCTTCAATACCAAAGTAAACAGTGTCCTCGCAAGCGCCCGGGCTGCCCTAAGGTCGCGCGCACGCGCGGCGGTGCCGGTTGGTCCCCTGCTTCCCATTTCGGGCCAAGAACTGGCGTGGCAAGCCTTCCAGGCTCTGGGTGCGTCGACGGCCCTTCGTTACCTAACGATCATCGAGGCCTGGGCCAATAGCAACCTGCCGAAGCGGGGCGGTGGCAATTTCGCGACCACCGGGACGAGGTACGAGAACGTGCCCCTGGGCTCGTCGCTGGCCTTCCAGTACATGGCGCCCGTCGTCAAGCTCAACGGAATCTGTGCGGGCACCGACAAGATTGGACACATGTTCCAGCAAGGATTCCAATA
>JBFIJP010000411.1:0-3629 GCA_041600695.1 Thermoplasmatota archaeon
CTCCGGGTCGTCGGGTCCGTCAGGAAGGTTGCCGGCCGGGTTGGGGGTTGCGGACAGGGGCAGCGGGAGTCGGTCAGGCTGACCGTCCGGGCCGGCCTTGTCGACGTAGATGTAGGCGTCATAGTCGCCGTGGGCCGTACCCACGAAATCGGTGCGCCCATCGTCCAATTGGCCCAGCGTGTAGTCCAGGTAGTACAGGTTGCCGCCGTCGGCGCCGCTCCAGCCGCCGTCATCCTCCCAGTATGTGATGTCGAACCGAATGGAGGCGTCGTCCAGCATGCGGCCCTGCCAGATGGCTTCCGACTCCACCTGGCCATTGTTCTTGGAGTGGCTGCCAATGTCCACCCAGGAGCCGCTGTTGCGACTGTAGTGGGTGCCCCCGATTTCGCCGCGGTTGTACTGGCTCGTGAAGCCCGTACGGCCGGCGTTCAGGTAGAACGTAATCTCGCCGGTGCCCCACTCGTGATCGTCCTGGATGTAGGAGCGGTCGAAGCCGAAGGTCACGTAGCGGGTGCTGGCGATGTTGCTGGTGATGCCGTTGAGACTGATGCGTACGGTGTTGGTGCCGCCGCCGGAGTCCGCGGCGTCGTCTTCGTAGTAGTCGAGCCCGTCGATATCCTCCGAGAGCAGGAGGTCCGTGATGTAGTGGGTGCTGACGGCTTCCCAGCCGCCGCCCCAGGACGTGTCGTCCTCCTTCATGACCACCTTGACGTCCACGACGGGGCTGGTGCCCGGAAGCTGGATGGCGTTGAACGTGGGGCCGGAATTGCCCCAGTTGATGACGGTTGGGCCGTCGGCTCCGAAGGCGTAGCTGCCGACGAATTGGTAGCCGGCCGTACCGAGACTGCCATCGGGGTCCACGTAGACATCTGCAACGTAGTCGTCCTGGGTTCCGTAGTCGTGATCGTTGGCCACCGAGAAGTACTCCAGGCGGACGACGGCGTCGCCGGCCAGGTTGGCATCGCCGACGCCGGTCTGGTAGCTGGTCATGCCGAGGAAGCCAATCACCAAATCCAGTGCGTCGTCGTCGGTGAGCAATTCGCCGTGGTGGCCGTCAACGTAATCGATGGTGGCACCGACAACATACGGGCTTTCGGCCGGCACCACGCCGTCGAAGCCGTGGCTGATGCCGTCGCCGTCGTAATCGTAGCTCAGCCAGGCCAGGTAGGCCGGATCGCCACCGATGGCGTGGTAGCGCTCCCCGGCGGGCATGACGTTGCCCATGCGGTCAAGGAACGGACTGCTGGGGCGCATGTCGCTGCCTGTCGGGTTCCAGATCCCGAAGCCCCCAATGATGGTCGGAACCCAGGCTTCCCAGGTGCCGTGGTTCGGCGTGCCGAGCATGATCAGATCGTCCACCCGGCTGGCCCAGTCGGTACGCACGTCCGCGACGCCGTCACCGTACCAGCCCGTCGCCTCCGACCAGAAATCCACGTCAGCACCCGGCTGTTCGATGAGGAATCGGGCCACCAGGCCGCCCATGGAGTGCGCCACGATGTCGACCTTCTGCGTGGAACTGTAGCCGTTGGCCGCCAGCGCGGCCTGGATGGCCTCCTCCACGATCTTGCCGGCCACGTAGGAAATGTGCTGGCCGCCGCCGAGGGGAGCATAATCGAGCGCCTGCGTGCCGGGAGCCACCGAATCAAAGTCGAGGACCGTGAAACCCTGAGCCTCCAGCTTCGGAATCATCTCACGGAAGCCGTCGCCGTCCCCGTGCCAGCCGGGGATCAGTACGATCGGGTAGGTGCCTTCGTGGGCCGCGCCGGGACCGGGTAGCGCGGCAAACACGAACAGGGAAGCGATCAGGATCACCAGGACGCGAAACAGGGACTCCAACATGACAACCACCGAGCCTGCCCGCGGCAGGATCAGCTTTTGGAAACCGAGCCCCGCACAAAGGCGTTGAGCATCCGCAACGCGTCGGGTGCACGAACCTGTATGGCACGCTTGCCAGCATTTTCATAAAGCCATGGCGTCATGATCGACCATGGACGATTCACCACCTTCATCCGTCGACCGACTCCTGTTGTATCTGGCCCGGCACCACCGTCTGAAGCCTGGACAGACCATCCTGAAGGGTGAGCGGTTTGAGATTGCATTCGGCGGGGCGGCGCCGGGCCTTGCAACCTACCTGTTGCTGGATCGCGGTCACATCGTTCAACGCCGGACCATGGAACTGGATGCGGGGATCAATCGCCGCACCGTAGGTGGGTACGTTGGCAGTCGCTACCTGCGCCATCGGCTGACGCTCGATCCCGTCGAAGGCCTGGTTGCCGAGGTCGAGGACGAGACCACTCGGGAGGTGGAGCGCCTGAAGCTCAGCGTCGCCTGGCCGTCCGAAACCAGCTTCGTGCCGGTCGGCGCCAGGTAAGGGCCGGGCCCTGGCCCGGGCCGGCGGGGCGGGGTCCGGGGGCCTGGTGGCCTCCCTCGCCTCTGTGCCAACGCTAACCGCGCCGAATGCGCACCGGCTTGCCGGATGGCGCGCCCAGAAGATCATGGGTCGTGGACGATCGCGGCGCGTTCTTGACATCCGGGCCGGTGCCCAGGACCGTGTCGCCCAAATGGGTTGAAACGCCCCACCAGAGACGCTCGTGATGGAAGTGATGCCACCGGTGCAACTTCACGCGCAGCCGGTAATAGCCGAGGGGCGGACACCAGTCGATGTGGGCCAGGTAATGGCACCATTCGTAATGCAGACTGAGCCACAGGTACGCGGCAAGGTATCCGGTCGCCAACTCGACGGAGGGCGCCACCCAGAAGACCACGATGGCAAGGGGGATGCCCGAGAGCCACACCATGTGAAAAGGAATGAACGAAACGGGCAGGTCCCAGGGATCGGCGTGGTGAGCCCGGTGGATGCGGGCTACTTTCATGTCGAACGTGCGGCCTCGCACCTTGACCGGTCGGAAGTGCAACAAGAAAACATGGATGAGCCACTCGTAGAAGGGCCACACGGCCACCAGTGCCAGGGGGCCAATGGCGTCGTACCAGGTCCAGTTGCCCAGCGCGATGCGGGTCACGGTAAACGCAATGGCCAGCGTCAGCAGGACAACGGGGCTTGGGTGGCGGACGAAGCCGCGCACGGCGGCGCCTGCGGTGGTGGGTAGAGCGGGTCGCTGACTCATGCTGTCGCCTCGACCCGGCGCTAGTCACCCACGGTTGAATAGGGATTGTGTGGACCCGTTCGGTTTCGGTTGACCGATTCAAAAAGCCGGCCTGGTGCGGGACCCCGCCCGGGTGCTGGCGCCGATAGCGGTGCGGGGGCTGGCCATCCATGTCCCCGTAAGCACTCTCCTGGCGCCGATGCGGTCTGCCCATCCATCCGGCGGGTCCACGGATAATTCTGCCTTAGCAGACCGGGAGTTCGTGGACCGAGGGGGGCCCGCCGACGTTGTGCTGGAACTGGGCCGAGCACTCCTCGTAGTCGCCGGAATGCTCAAGCCAATGGGCCCCGGCGGCCGTGGCCATGGGGTAGATGTAGACGCTAGCCGCGGCGTAATCGTGATTGGAAGCACTCTCTGGGTAGTCGTTGCAACTGTGCTGAATTTGCAAGTCACCATACCCCACCAGGAAAGAGCCGGCGTACACGCGGGTTGACTCGCTGCGGTCACCATTCCCGCCGGAGCAGC
>JBFIJP010000412.1:0-3627 GCA_041600695.1 Thermoplasmatota archaeon
CACGAGCATGCCGAAGGCACGATCAGGGGCGCGCTTGAACCCGTCGCCGGTGCAGCCTGCTTGCTACTCGGTGGACTTGGCGCGACGGCCCCAGCGGCGTTTGGGGGCCGTCTCGTCGTCGGGTGCTTCGCCGGCATCCGTCTCTTCGAACGAGAACTCGGGGCCCGTTGGGACCTGGATTTCAGGAACGCCCTCCTTGTCAAAGCGGACCCGCTCCGGGTACGCGTAGCGCTCGAAGCGCGCCTCGCGTTCCTCGTAGATGCGGCGGGCGCGCTCCTCGTCAACGTTGCTGATGCCTCGCCCGTAGGCGGAGCCTTGGCCATCCTGGGCCGCCGCCACCAGGGCATCCTCGTCGGCGTCGGTGTCCCCGACGTCAACCTCATCCTCTTCGCGGCGCCGTCGCAGGATGAGCAACAACAGCAGCAGGATGATGAACAGAAGCGCCAAGGCACCGGCCACCCAAACCCACCACGCGAGGCCTTCGCCTTCAGCGCCGCTGGCCGCATCGAGGGGATCGGTGCCCGCTGCATCCTCGTCGCCGTCGGACACGCCGTCGCCGTCGGTGTCGGGATTGAGTGGGTCTGTTCCCAGTTCGATTTCCCGGCCATCAGGGAGGCCATCGCCGTCGGTGTCGGCCTTGAGCGGATCGGTTCCCGCGGCCCGTTCATCGCCGTCGCTGATCCCGTCGCCGTCCGTGTCCGCCTTGAGCGGATCGGTGCCAGCGGCCAGTTCATCGCCGTCGTTGATTCCGTCGCCATCGGTATCCGCCTTGAGCGGATCGGTTCCTGCGGCTTTCTCCTCGCCGTCACTCAGGCCATCGCCGTCCGTGTCCGCCTTGAGCGGATCGGTGCCAGCGGCCTTTTCGTCGCCGTCGCTGACGCCGTCGCCGTCCGAGTCGGCCGACGCAGGGTCCGTTCCGGCGGCGATTTCGTCCGCGTCATCGACACCGTCGCCGTCGAAGTCCATGCCCGCGGCGGCCTGGCTGCCAATCGTGTAATTGCGGCCGAAGCCGTCGTCGGGCGCCCGGTCGGCGCTGCTGAAAATGGTGCTGCTGATGAACGTCCCCGTTGCACTGGCAAACAGATCCGACAGCGCCAGGCCCGGCCGGACATCACCAAAAGCTGACCGGGGCACGACCAGGACCATCATGTCGCCATCGACGGTGGCGGACTCGGTCGCCTCCAGCGGGGTCACCGCAGTGGGGGTGACGGCCGCCTGGGCGACAACAGCCGTGCCGTTGTACGTGGCGGTAAACGTGTAGATGTACGACTCGCTCTGGGAAGCCGTGATGGCTTCCCCCGCCTGGATGATGAACGTAAACGAGGTGGGTTCCTCGGCCGACACCCAGGCAGCAACCAGGTCTACAGGTCCAAAGTCCTGCACTGCAGTGGTTCCCGTTTGGTCGCCGGTCGCGTCGCTAACCTCAGGATCGTCCGCTGAGCCAGCCTGTGCCACAGGCGCCAGGGGCGCCATGGCGACCAGCAGCGCGAGCACCATCAAGCCGACGCGGCTTCGTGCACCCATTGGAGCCTCCACCGGAGGCGGCGTTAAAAGGGGAGCGAACCTTTACCAGCGGGTCGGGGTGCCCGGCTCGATGGCCCAGTCCAAGATCCAGCGCCCCCGCGGCACCCGGGATTTCGGCCCCGACGAGATGGCGGTGCGCCTGCGGGCGGCCGAGCAGTTGCGCGGTGTGTTCAAGCGATTCGGCTACCACGAGATCGGCACGCCGACCTTCGAGGAACTGGAGTTGTTCACGGCCAAGAGCGGCATGGGCATCATCTCTGAATTGTACAACTTCCAGGACAAGGGCGAACGGGACATGACCCTGCGGCCCGAGTTGACGGCGCCGGTCATGCGGATGTACTTCCAGGACCATGCGTTCGACCCCAAGCCCATCAAGTGGTTCTACCACGGCTCGTGTTTCCGGTACGACCGGCCCCAGACGGGCCGCTACCGGGAATTCTGGCAGTTTGGTTGCGAGCAGATCGGCGCCGGCACGCCGCTGGCTTACGCGGAACTCATTGCGTTGGGGGATGCCTGCCTGGCGGAGATCGGCGTGAAGGAGCGGGATCTTGCTGTCGGCCATGTTGGGCTGTTGGGGCGCCTCGTCGCCCGCCTCGGCCTTGACGACGCCCAGCGGGCCCAACTGATGCGATTGATTGACAAGGTGGACAAGGAGGGCGTCGACCCGGTCAATGCCTTCGTGCAGGCGAACGCAAGCGAGCCAGGCGCCCATGATTGGTTCCAGGCTCTTTGGAACCCGCGCGATGCCGTTCAGGCGCGGACGCAATTTGCCTGGGCCAAGGATGACAACGAAATCCAGTCCTATCTCGACGAACTGGAGCAGGTCTTCGAGGCATTGGCGCAGTTGGGTGTCCAAGCCCGGCTGAACCTAGGCATCGCCCGCGGCCTGGACTATTACACCGGCGTCGTGTTCGAGGTGCACTCACCGGCTCTCGGCGCCCAGAGCCAACTGCTTGGCGGCGGCGGCTACGATCTTTCCGCGGTCTTCGGTGGCCAGCCCACGCCCACCATGGGCTTCGGGCTCGGCTTCGACCGCACGCTGGTCGCCCTGGAGGCCGAGGGCACCGACCTGGGGGTAGCCGATGGCCCGGTTGCCTACCTGGGTGCCTTGTCGGACGCGGCGCAGGAGTTCATCCTCGCCCTGGCTCGCGACGCCCGCGCGCACGGGTTGGCGATCGACATGGATTTGCTGGGCCGCAAGCCCGGCCAGATCGCCAAGCATGCCGACGCCATCCGGGCCCGGTTCCTGGTGGTCCTGGGTGATCGGGACCTGGAGTCGGGCCGCGTGCAGGTTAAGGAACTGGCCGGCGGAGCCCAGCATGATGTCGCACTCGACGAATTGCGCAGCTTCCTGGCGGCCTCCGGGGAGGGCGCTTCCGCCCCGGCCGACGAAACGGCCTAGACGAACAGCCCGGCCAGGGCCCCAACTGCGTAGGCTGCGAGCCCTGCTGCCAGGCCCACGCCCAGCATCTCCGCGCCGGCAGCGGCCGGCGACTGGTCCGGGATGAACCGGGCGCGGGCCGCGCCGACCATCAGCAGGACCAGCGCGGAAAACGCCACCGCCCACGCCAAGGTCGCCGCCGGGGACGCGGGCAGGGCATACGCAGCCAACGGGACCGCGCCTGCAGCCGCGAAAGCGGCGAAGGTCGCCGCGCCGTGGCGCCAGGGCATCTCTTCGGCAACACTGAGACGGCTCTGCTGCAGCTCCGACTTGAGGCCAAGGTAGTTGCTGGCGCCCATGGACAGGCCGTCGGCGGCCAGGTTGGCCAGGCCCAGGATGATGGCTACCCGAGCCCCCAGGTTCGCGCCGGTGCTGGCGGCCACCACGGCCAGCGTCGTGATGACACCGTCAAGGGCGCCGTAAACGATGTCGCGCAAGTAGTGGCCAATGCCCCTGTCGGGGCGCCCGGCGGGTGGCATCAGTGCATCGTCCAGCCGCCATCCACCGCGATGGCCTGACCGGTCACGAAGGAGGACTGGTCCGAGAGCAGCCACAGGACCGCATCGGCGATCTCTTCAGATTCCCCCAGCCGACCGAGGGGGTGCAGCGCCTCGAGGGCGGCGATGGCCTTGGGGTCGTCGTGGTGGTAGCGTTGCAGCATG